>CAYWWL010000001.1:0-24280 GCA_964461925.1 uncultured Caulobacterales bacterium
CTGACGCCTGAGGAAGTCGCGGGGGTCATGGCGCACGAACTCGCGCACGTGAAGAATCGCGACACGCTGACGATGACGATCACCGCCACAATCGCCGGCGCCATCACCACGCTGGCGAATTTCGCCCTCTTCTTCGGCGGCGGCAATCGTAATAATGGCGGCTTGATCGGCGCCCTTGCGATCATGATCCTAGCGCCGATGGCGGCGGGACTGGTGCAGATGGCGATTAGCCGCGGCCGCGAATACGAAGCTGATAAGTTAGGCGCGGAGATCTGCGGCCGACCCGATTGGCTCGCCTCCGCCCTGGCGAAAATCTCCAACGGCGCTGCCCGCATTCCCAACCAAACGGCGGAAATGCACCCCGAAACTGGTCAACTGATGATTATCAACCCGCTTTCGGGCGAAGGCCGCGACAATCTCTTTTCGACTCACCCGGCGACCCAAAATCGAATCGATCGTTTGATGGAAATGGCCGGCGGCGCTCCCGCGGCGGTGCAGCCGCGCGGCCCTTGGGGCTGACGCTCGTCCGTAAACGCCTTATTCGCCGGCGGCGGCTTTCAGATTTTCGAGTTCGCGACGTAGCGCCGTCTCGGGAAAAACCCGCGCGGTTTCTTGCGTCGCATTGGCGTCGCCATATTCGATCCGACGGACCCGCTCCAGCGTCACCTCGATCAGTTGCCGATTATAGGCGACGAGATCGGCGATCATCGCGAACATGGCGGACATTGCGCCGAGCAATAAGAACGCCACGCCAATGATCAACGACTGCACCATGCCCTGCCCGTCGCCGGCGAAATAATGGACGACGAAGCGGATGATCGGCGCTAGTCCGATGACAGCGAATACCGCGCCAACCGCGAGAAAGATCTTCAATGGCTCGTACATCGCATAAACGCGCGCCATGGTTTTCGCTGACTGCGTCAAGAAATGCGGGATTGACCGGAACAGTCGCGATGGCCGCGTCTGCCGATTGGTTCGAACTGGCGCCGTGGCGACGGTAAGGTTTTTCTTCCCAGCCTGGATAAGCGTTTCGATCGTGTATGAGAAACTAGACCGTATCGTGATCGTCATCGCCGCGGCGCGCGAGAACGCGCGAAAGCCGCTCACCGCGTCAGGCGTATCCACGCCGGACAGTTGTCGTACCGTAGCGCTGCCAATTCGTTGCAACGCTTTCTTCAATTGCGAAAAGTGCTCAATCTGATCCGTCTGTCGATCGCCGACGACGATATCGGCCTCGCCGCCCAAGATCGGCGCGATCAAAGCGCCGACGTCCGCGCCGCAATATTGATTGTCGCCATCCGTATTGACGATGATGTCGGCGCCGCGCGAGAGCGCCGCCGACAGTCCCGCCTGGAAGCTTTGGGCGAGTCCTTTATTGCCGCGATTGCTGATGACGTGATGCACGCCGCAGCGACGGGCGGTTTCCACCGTCTGGTCTTCGGATCCGTCATCGATGACGAGGATCTCGATCTCGTCGACTCCCTCTATCGCTTTAGGAAGATCCGCGATGGTCTGCGGAAGGGTCTCTTCCTCATTATAGCACGGGATCTGAATGATTAACTTTGTCATTAACGAAAACCTAAAGCCTCGCAGCGGACACGCGAAACGACCGCAGCGCCGGAACCGGCAAGACCGACACGTTATGGCAAAGGAAAGTTAACGAACCGGCACTAGGCGTTTTCATATGCAAGAAGGCTGTACGCCGATGGAACGCCCGCCCCAACAATACCGGGTCTTGTTCATCACCCGAAAATGGCCGCCCGCCGTGGGCGGCATGGAGACCTATTGCGTTGAATTGACCAATGCGCTGCGCCGTCTGGCGGACTTGGATATTTGGGCGTTGCCGGGCAAGAGCGACGGACGCGCGCCATCTGCATGGGCGCTCCTTTTATTCGGCGTCAAGACATTCTTTAGGCTTATGCTTATGCGACGCGCGCCAGACGCCATCCATGTCGCCGATCTCTCCATGTGGCCTATTGCGCTGATCGCGCGCCTACGTCATGGCGACGTCACGACGGTAATGTCCGCGCATGGCACCGACGCCGCATTCTCGCGCGGCGATGGAATTTCATCCCAACTCTATCGCGTCTTTCTTCAACTTGGCGCGCGCCTAACCCGAAAGTCGCGCGTCATCGCAAATTCAACGGCCACGTCAGACCTCGTTAGAACGCTCGGCTTCACCGACGTCGTCGTCTCGCGCTTGGCCGCGACGCCTGATTTCCACGCATTGCCGCCGACCGCGCCGGAAGACTATGTTCTATTCGTGGGCAGACTTATTGACCGCAAGGGATGCGGCTGGTTCGCGCGCGAAGTGCTTCCCATGCTTCCCGAGAGCATGACCTTGAAAGTCGCTGCGCCGACGGCGGGCGTCGACGCGCGCTGCATCGTCAACGCCCCACGGATCGATTATCTCGGCGCGGTCCATGGCGATGAGTTGGCGAACCTGCGCCGTCGGGCCTTGGCGGTGATCGCGCCAAACCTGGAAAGCGAAGGCGCGCTCGGATTCGAAGGATTCGGCCTGACGATCGTCGAAGCGGCGGCCGCAGGCGGCGTGTGCTTGGCGGCGGACGTTGACGGCATGGTCGACGCCATTATCGACGGACAGACCGGCTTCACGCTGGCGAGCGGCGACGCCCGCGCCTGGCGCGACGAAATCCTATCGATCGCCGACTGGAGCAGCAGCGCTCGCGCCGCATTTATTCGCGATAGCGTCGCTCTCGTTGAGCGCGAATTTTCATGGGAGCGCGTCGCCCAACAAACGCTGGCCGCGTACAAAAGCGCAAATCCTAGCGCACCAGCGGTGCCCGCGAGCTTATCGGAAGGGGCGGTCTGATGGCGCGACGCACGATCATTTGGCTGACCAAGCGGCGCTATATGGGCAAGGATCTGCTCGCTGATCGATACGGCCGCTACTTCGAAATTCCAGTACGACTAGCGGATCACGACGACATCCAAATGTTCGCCCTCGACTATCGGCCAACGCCAATCGTACGCGAACAAATTCGCGACGGTTTCGCCATCGCCAGCTTTGGGATTCATCAGGCGCATCGCTTTATCGCGAGCGCTCGATTGGCGATAAGGCGCGCGCCTGACGCCCTTATCGTGGCGGGAAGCGACGCCCCCTATTGCATTATGGCGCGCCACTTGGCCGCTAGCGCGCGACGGCTATACGCAATTGATCTTTATGACGACTATGAAACGTTTTCATCGGCGAAGATTCCATTCGTCAACGGCGAGTTCCGAAAATCTCTCTTAGGCGCGGCGACCGTCGTCAGTTTCGAGCAAGCCTACGCCGACGCTCTCTGGCGACGTCATGCCGTCGACGGCCTTAAGGTCGCCCCGAACGGCGTCGACGCGAAGCTCTTTCGCCAAATCGCCAAGACAGATGCGCGCAGATCGATAGGCTTGCCGGAAGGCGGCCTACAGATTGGATATTTCGGCGCCATCGACAGCAATCGGACATTTGACGATATTCTGCGCGCCTTCGCGCTGCTCCGCCGCGATCAGCCAGCAGCGTCTTTGCTCCTTGCTGGACCGACGGACAATAGCTTCGCCCTTGACGCCCCTGGAATTCGCTATTTTGGGCAAGTATCGCAAGAACACGTCGTCCGTCTCGTTAACGCGTGCGACGTCGCCGTCGCGACAGTGCGCAAAGATTCAAGCGCCGCCATCTGCTTTCCAACCAAGCTGATGGAGTATATCGCGTGTCGCCGGCCATTCGTTACGCCTGATATTGGCGGGGCGTCGACGTTCCTCCAGCATTTTCCGGAATATCGGTACACGCTTGGAGACGCAGCGGGCTTTGCGGACCGGATCCTCGCCAACGCCGCGAAGCCAGACCCGCGTCTCCCTCCGCTTTATACGTGGGACGATGCGGCGGCTGACTTCGCTCAAGCGATTGGGCGCACCGTCGACCCCAGTCATGTACGTCGCAAAACCGTTGATATCGAGAGCGCCTCCACGGCGAACGATCGGAGCGCGGCATGACGCATCCGCGCACCAGTATTGTCATGACCGCCTTCAATAGCGCACGTTTTATCGGGGCGGCGATCGACAGCGTTCTCGCGCAATCGGATCCCGACTTCGAGTTCATCATTGTCGACGACGCCTCGGTCGACGAAACGCCGGCGATTGTCGCGCAGGCTGCGGCGAAGGATAAACGGATCATCTCGATCCGCAATTCGATCAACCTTCGCCCGTCGAAAAGCGCAAACCACGCGATTTCGATCGCCCGCGGACGTTATATCGCACGAATGGACAGCGACGACGTCGCCCACATCGATCGTATCCGACGGCAAGCCGACTTTCTCGACAAGAACGACTCATTCGTCGCGGTAGGCTGCGCGTATCAAGAAATTGACGCGGCTGGCGCTCTCCGCTCCCAGACCCAGGAATCGACGACGGCGCTCGAAGCGCGCTGGATGTCGCTATTTCGTATGCCGGTCATCCACCCTGGCGCCATGTTTCGTCAGGAGACCGCCTTGGGTTTGGAAGAGCTCTATGACGACGCCTTTGACGGCGCCGCGGACTTCGAGTTTTTTCAGCGCTTGATCGCGCAGGGCGATATATGCGCCCTGCCCGACGTGTTGATGCAGTACCGGGTGCATGGCGACAACGTCTCAATCCAGAAGCGCGACCGTCAACGCGACGCGTCAAACCGCGCGGTTTGCAATAATTTGCCCCGCGCCCTGCCTCGGCTGCGCACCGAAGCTGGAAAATCAGCAGCGGATTTCATTTATGGCGCTGGTAGCGGCAATGATCGTTCTTCCATTCGCAACGCCGCCCTCGCTATGAGCGAAATTGAGGCCGTATTCTCGCAAACGCACGGCCTGACAATGCTGCAGCGCTTGCGGATTCGAATGTTGAGCGCCCGATGGCTTGCAGCGGCGGCGCTTGAGCGCGGCATGTTAAAAGATCCCGCGGCATGCGTTCGATTCGCCTGGGGCGCGCGCAGTCATACGCTAGCGTTTGCGCAAGAGACGGGCGGATACGCGATGCGGCGTTTTCCGGCGCTAATGGCGTCGCGAGGGCAATAGACCGCCATGGCGATTTCGTTCGGAAATCTGGCACAAGGCTGGCGCAGTCCGCACTTTTGGATCGATCGCTTTGGCGCGATCACCGCGGGACCGATCGCCAAAGCAGCCGTCAACACGACAGCGTTCCGGGTTTATAGCCTCGTCGTTAGTCTGTGCACCACAATCATCATGGCGCGCGAGCTTGGCGTCGATGGGTTCGGCGTTTACATGATTGGCGTCTCGGCCGCGTTCGCCGCTTCGATTCTTGCGCGCGCCGGCCTGCCGTCGCAAATAACGCGCACCGTCGCAGACGCGTGCGGATCGGGGCGCGCCGCAGGCTTGCCGCGGTTCGCCCTATTCACCGCCGCGATAGCATCCGGCCTCAGCGTCGTCGTCAGCGCGGCGGGAGCTGTTTCCGTATCTGTCTTTATGCGCAACGCGCCAGCGGAAATGTCGAGCGCCGCAGTCTTGGGATGCTTGATCGCGCCCTTGATGACCCTCGTTATCATCGCCCAGAGCCATATGCGCGGCATGATGCGCCCGATCGCGGCCTACGGACCGCAATTGGCGCTTGCGCCGAGTCTGCTGCTTATCTCGGTGCTTGGATTAGCTGCGGCCGGACAGCTAACGCCGCGCATGGCGCTGTTCGCCTTCGCGACAAGTTGGGCGGCGGCGGCGACCCTAGCATGGACGGGCGTCGCTTTGGCGCTACGCCGTGACGTCGAAAGCCACGCCACTGACATCGCGCCATTAATGAAGATCGGGCCATGGTTGCAAGGCGCGGCGATCTTGATCATTGGCGGCCTCTTCGAGATTTTTCTTGGCGTCGTCGATCTGCTGGTTATCGGCGCCGTCACTGACCCCGCCACCGTCGGGGTTTACGCTTTAGCGGCGCGCTTCGCCGCCCCCGTCGCTATGCCGACCGCTGCAATCGCATCAGGTCTTGGGCCAATGATCGCCGCTTTGAACGCGTCCGACGATATTAGCGCGATCCAGATCCGTCTGCGCAAGTCCGTCATTGCGTCGACGCTGACGTCCTATGTCGTCGCCGCTATCGCCTGCTTGGGTTCAATGCTCGTCGCCCAATTCATGGAGCTTGATTGGCGGTCGATGATCATTCCAATGGCGATTTTGACCGCCGCCCTACTGGCGCGGGCGACCCTTGGAAATCCATACGAAGTCTTAGTCATGTTGGGGCGGCGCCGTCCCGCCGCATTCGTCACCGCCACCACTTATGGCGTAGGCCTTATTGCGCTGTTCTTTGCGGCCGGCGCCTTTGGCGTATTCGGCGCCGCCACCGCAGTCGCCGCGACGATCGCCATTCGCGATCTTCTTCTTGCGATTGCGCTCGCCCGCCTAACGGGACTTCGATCGGATATTTTCGCGGTTGCTAAAACCGCGGCTTAGAATACGCCCGACCCGCTGAGCCATCAGTGCGCTTCGTCCCAATTACGCCCAGCACGGGCGTCCACCACTAAGGGCACGCTGATGTTGCGCGCTGGAGAAGGCGCTTCGCCCATCACTTTAGAAATCACCGCGCAGGTTTCGTCAGCTTCGTCTTTTGGGCACTCGAAGATCAATTCGTCATGAACTTGCAATAGCATGCGCGCGCCCAGCTTCGCCTTTTTCAGCGCGCCGGGAACGCGCACCATGGCGCGACGAATGATATCCGCCGCCGCCCCTTGGATCGGCGCGTTGATCGCTTGCCGTTCCGCATAGCCGCGCGTGGCGTGGTTCTTGTCGTTGATAGCGGCGACGTGGGTTCGACGACCGAAAATTGTCTCGATATACCCGTCCGCGCGAGCAGCGGCGATCGTTTCGTCCATATACCGCCGAATGCCGGGGAACTTCTCGAAATAGCTATCGATATACTCTTTTGCGTCGCGCCGTGAGATCCCAAGCTGATTAGCGAGACCAAACGCGGAAATGCCGTAGATGATCCCGAAATTGATCGCTTTGGCGCGGCGACGAACCATGGGATCCATGCCCTCCACCGGAACGCCGAACATTTCCGACGCCGTCAACGCGTGGATGTCGACTCCATCGGCGAATGCGGCCTTCATCGACTCTAGATCCGCGATATGCGCCAATAACCGCAGTTCAATTTGGCTATAGTCGGCGGAAATCAGAACGTTGCCTTTTTCAGGCACGAACGCCGTGCGAATTTTCCTGCCATCGTCCGTGCGTATGGGAATATTCTGCAGATTCGGCTCGTTGGACGCCAATCGGCCCGTCGTGGTCGCCGCAAGCGAGTACGACGTGTGGATGCGCCCAGTTTCCGGATTGATAGTCTGCGGCAGCGAGTCGGTATAGGTGCTCTTCAGTTTCGAGAGGCTGCGCCATTCTAGAATGGCGCGCGGCAGCTCGTGCCCTTCATGGGCCAACTCCTCCAACACGTCGGCTTTCGTCGACCAGGCGCCTTTCGCGGTCTTTTTCCCCCCGGGCAACCCCATCTTGCCGAACAATATCTCCGATATCTGCTTCGGCGATCCGATATTGAATTCTTCGCCGGCGAACTCATAGGCGTCGGCTTCGTGCCGCGCCATGCGCTGCGCGAAATCCGCCGATAGACGCGCTAGCACGCTGGTGTCCACTTTTACGCCTTCGCGCTCCATGCCGGCGATAACCGGCGCCAAAGGGCGCTCTAATGTTTCGTAGACGGTTGATTTTCCCTCGCGCGCGAGGCGCGGCTTCAAGTGTTGATGCAGACGCAGCGTGACGTCGGCGTCCTCCGCGGCGTAGCGCGCGGCGTCGCGGATAGGAATTTGATCGAATGTCTTCTGTTTCTTTCCCGTGCCGGCGATGTCACTGAACTTGATCGGCTCATGGCCAAGATGACGACTAGACAATTCGTCCATGCCGTGGCCGCCACGACCGCAGTCGAGCGCATAGGAGATCAACATGGTGTCGTCGATCGGCGCCACGTTAACGCCGACCCGGGCGAGAATGTTCAAATCGTATTTGAGGTTCTGGCCGATCTTGAGAACAGCCGGATCTTCCAGAACGGGTTTCAAAATCTTCAACGCTTTCGCCATGGGGATTTGCTTGGCGACGTCGTCGTCCTCAAGATCAAGCCCGTCCGCGCCATGCCCTAAGGGCACATAGCAGGCTTCGCCTGGCGCAACCGCGAGGCAGACGCCGACGAGGTCCGCGCGCATTGACTGCAGGCCAGTTGTCTCGGTATCCACCGCAAGCAAGCCGCGCTCATATGCTTTATCGACCCATGCCTGCAGCGCCTCTTCCGTGAAAACGGTTTCGTATTCAGCTTTTGACACCGGCGCCGCCGCCGGCGCGGCGGCCTCTTCACCGCCAAGATCAGCGGCGACGCGACGGGCGATCGTGGTGAACTCCATCTCGGCAAAGAATTTTTGCAGCTTGTTGACGTCAAGCGGTCGCAGCACAAGATCGTCGATCGGCGACGGAAGCGGAATGTCGTCCTTAAGCGTTACAAGCTGTTTTGAGACTCGCGCGTCATCGGCGAATTCGATCAAATTCTCTCGGCGTTTTTTCTGTTTTATCGTCTCGGCTTGATCGAGAAGCGTCTCCAAATCCCCGAATTCGTGGATCAATTGCGCGGCGGTTTTGACGCCAATCCCAGGCACGCCTGGAACATTGTCGACGGAATCTCCGGCCAACGCTTGGACGTCGACGACTTTTTCCGGCGGCACGCCGAACTTCTCGACGACTTCATCGACAGCGATGCGTTTGTTCTTCATGGTGTCGAACATGGTCACCCGGTCGCCGACCAATTGCATCAAGTCCTTGTCCGACGAAATGATCACGCACTCGCCGCCAATGCGATCGATTTCGCGCGCATAAGCGGCGATGATGTCGTCCGCTTCAAAGCCTTCCATCTCAATGCAAGGCGAATCAAATGCGCGCGTGGCGTCGCGCACGAGCGGGAACTGGGGCGCGAGATCTTCAGGCGGCGGCGGTCGATTGGCCTTATATTCAGAATAAAGATCGTTGCGGAAAGTTTTGGCGGAATAATCGAAGATAACCGCGAAATGCGTTGGATCGTGTTCGTCGCCCATATCCGTCAACAGCTTGTAGAGCATATTGCAAAAACCGGAGACGGCGCCGACCGGCAGACCGTCGGATTTCCGGGTCAGCGGCGGCAAGGCATGGTAGGCGCGGAAAATAAAGGCGGACCCGTCCACCAGATAGAGACGAATCGGCGCGGGGCTCGGCATAAGCGGCCTTCCTTCGAATTGCGAATTCTTGTCTTATGGCAAGATGACGTCGGGCCGACAAGAAATCTTGTCGCGTCGCGGAACTCAGGAGGGAATGGCGATGAAGGTCTTAGGAATGCGGTTCTGCCGCGTCGCTGGCGGGGGCCAAGCGGAGGCGCTGGCGGATATGTTCCGCAAATTGGGGCTGGACGAACGGCAGATGGCGCCGCCTGGCGCAGAGTCAAATGACTTTTTTGGGGCTGTTTTCCCGATTGAGCACAATCAAGAAAACTCTTGGATTGAAATTTGGCCCGCTGGCGAAAACATGCCCGAGATGGTGATGCTGCAAATCATCGTCGACGATGCGGAGGCGTTCGCTGAAAACGCCAAGAAGAACGGACTTGATCCGAAAGGCCCCGACGATGCCCATGGCGAGCGGATCTATTATCTCGCCGGCCCGGGCGGGCTGCCGATTTCCTTTCAGTCGAAGATCAATGACTGACCTCGCTTGCGACTTTTTGCCAGTAATTTGATCTCGCTCTAATTTTGGCGGCGATGGCGCGGCTAGGGTCTTTCGAAAACGGAGGCCATGGCCATGAGCGCAAGCAATACCGACGCGAATTCTCTCGGCGCCGCAGCAAAAATCAGCATGGACGCGCCTTGGCGCTGGCTCGGCGCGGGGTGGCGCGACGTCACCGCGGCGCCGCTGACCAGCATTTCTTACGGCGCCTGCACCGTTCTCGGCGGCGCGCTAATAATCGCCGCCCTGTGGCGGCTCGGGTATTCAGCCATGATCCCCGTGGCGTTCGGCATTTTCGCCATGGCGGGTCCCATCCTCGCCGTTGGGCTCTACGAGATCAGCCGCCGGCTACAAGAAGGCGAACCAGTCACCCTTGGCTCGGTGATCGCCGTGCGCACGAAGTCGCCGATCCAGATCGCCTATATGGGCTTCTTGTTGATGTTCGCGATTCTGGTCTGGGTGCGCATCGCAACGCTGCTGTACGCGCTCTTCGCATCCAGCAATTATGCGCCGCTCGGCGACTTTATGGGGTTCGCCTTTTCGACCGAGGCGGGCCTTAGCATGTTGATTCTCGGGTCGGTCATTGGCGCCGGGATCGCGTTTTCGATCTACGCCATCAGCGTCATCTCCATTCCAATGCTCATGGATCGATCGACGGACCTGTTCACTGCGGTCGCCCGAAGCGTCGCCGTGGTCCGCGCCAATCCCGGGCCGATGTTGCTTTGGGCGTGGCTGATCGCGATCCTCACCGCCGCCGGCGTCGCCACTTTGCTGATTGGCCTTGCAATCGTTTTTCCGCTCTTAGGGCACGCGACCTGGCACGCCTATAAGGACATCGCCGGCGACGAGGCGCTGTAGGAGACGCTAGAGATCGTCGTCGTCCAATAATATGCGGCAAGCATCGCCGTCAGGATCGTCGAATTGGCCTGACCTAGCGGCCCAGAAAAATCCGGCGAGACCAAGACCGCCAAGGGCCAATGCGATCGGAATCAAGAACAATAGCGCGTTCATGCGTCGCCCCCCTCGGCTAAGCGGGAGGTTCCGCCTTTTGCGAGGCGCAACGCGTTCAAAATGACGATGACGGACGAGCCGGACATGGCCAAAGCGGCGATCAATGGCGTGACGAACCCAAACGCCGCCAACGGCACCGCGACGGCGTTGTAGGCGGCCGCAAAGGCGAAATTCTCCAACACTCTCCGTCGCGCTTGCTTCGACACAGTCCGCGCCTCGATGATCGCCGCAAGGCCGTCCCCTTGATAGACGAAATCGGCGGCGGCGCGCGTGGCGTCGACGGCGGTGCCCGGCGACAAGGACACATGGGCGCCAGCCAGCGAGGGCGCGTCATTAAGCCCGTCCCCCACCATCGCGACCTTGGCGCCGTCCGCCGCGAGGGCTTGCAGCCGGGCTAATTTATCGGCGGGAGAAACGCCCGCCGACCAATTGTCGACGCCAAGGTCCTCGGCGATCTCCTGCGCTGCGGCTGGCCGGTCGCCGGATAGCAGAACCACTTCAGCGCCATCAGCACGCAGCGCGTTCAATACGCTTTTCGCGTCGCTACGAATGCGATCTTTAAAGATGAAGCGATGTGCCGGGGCGTCGCCGACCTTGAACCATGCCGATGACGGTTCATCGGCAATTGAAGGATCGACGCCGACCCAGTCGCCGCGCCCCAATCGCGCCGGCGCGCCGTCGATAACGCCAGCGACCCCGAGCCCGGCATGCTCCACGGCGTCGGCGCATACTGGCCCCGCCCCCGCCGCCTCGACGATTGCGCGAGAATAAGGATGCCGGCTGATTCGGGCTAATCGAGCAGCGGCCGCTAGCGTGGCGGCGTCGACTTCTTCACAACCATCGATTGCCGGACGGCCGATCGTCAGTGTACCTGTCTTATCGAAAACGAACGCGTTCGCTTCGGCGAGTCGCTCGAGCGCATCCCCCGCCTTCACAAGAATGCCAGCGCGGAACAAGCGCCCGGTGGCCACAACCTGAACCGCGGGGGCTGCAAGCCCAAGCGCGCAAGGACAGGTTATGATCAACACCGCGATCGCATTCATGACCGCCTCTCTAAATCCAGCGCCGATCGCGAAGAACCAAGCGGCGAAGGTGATCAAGGCCAATGAATGCACGATCGGCACATAGAGCGCCGCAGCGCGGTCCGCCAATCTCACATAGCGGGCTTTGCTCTGCTCGCCCGCCTCGACCAAGCGGGTCAATTCCGCCACTAGCGACGCGTCGACGGTGCGCTCAGCGCGGAACAGGATCCGCTCGGACAAATTGATGACGCCGGCGTGCAATTGGTCGCCCACGGATTTACGCACGGGCTCGCTTTCGCCCGTCACCAAGGAAAGATCGACGGTGGAACTGCCTTCGTCGATGACGCCATCTACGGGCACATAGTCACCGGGAGCGACGAGCAACGTATCCCCCGGCGCAATGTCTCGGACAGCGACCGCCGACGCATCGCCATTGGCGGCGATCCGCGTCGCCGTCGTCGCCTGCAACGCCAGAAGCTGACGCGCCGCAACGCGCGCTTTTTGGCGCAATCGATGATCGAGAAAACGGCCGATCAATAGAAAAAAGAGCAGCATCACCGCCGCGTCGAAATAGGTTTCAGCGCCGCCGTTGAAGAGTTCATAGAGACTGAGGCTCAGCGAAAGGATCACCGCCAGGCTGATCGGCACGTCCATATTCGCGCCCCCTTTACGGACGGACGCCCACGCCGACGTAAAAAATGGCCTGCCTGCGTAGAGCGCCGCGGGGACGGCGATCAGCGCGGAGAAATAATGCAGGAGCGCGCGCAGGTTCGGCCCCATTTCACCTTCGCCCGACCAAATCGCGACGGACAACAGCATCACGTTCGCCATGGCGAATCCGGCGACGGCGAGGCTCTTTAGCAGCATCTTGCTCGTCGCCGCGTCTTCTTCGATTCCAACCGCTGGATCGAACGGGCTCGCTTGGTAACCGATCGCGCCAAGCTTTTCGACGATAGCGATCGGCTGCAACGCCCCTGCGCGCCAGTCGATGGTCATCCTACCGGTGGAGAGATTAAGCCGGGCGCGTTCGACGCCAGGCAGCGCCATCATCGCCGACTCGATCTTCGACAGACACCCAGCGCATTTTGCGCCCTTCACGGCGAGCTCAAGACGAGCGCGCCCATCGTCAATGGTGACGAAGGGCGCAGGATCCGCCAGCCGTGTTCCCATCGGATCCTGTGACGCCCTAGGGGCGAGCCCACTCGGACAGCCGTTCGCATCAATATTCGTTATCGCCGTCATTGCGCGATTACCTTGGTTGCGACCTCGAATTGACGCCCCGTCCCGTCGACTGCTTCAGCTTCCAGGCGCCATTGCCCTTGCGCGAGCTCGTCAAAAGTTGCGCGATAGAGGCCAGCGGTCGTAGTTTCTTCAAAACTCGCCAATTGATCGGCATGATTGTCCGTCGGACGCGACAAAGATCCTTCGACCATAAGCGCCGACAACGGCGTGCCGTCTTGTCTACTGAACTTTAGCATCAAAGAGGACCCTTTATCAGAAACGTCGAATTGTTCGATACTGACGTTCCAGCCGAGAGCGGCCTGGGTTTGGCGCTGCCGCAATAGCGCATTGTAGTTCTTGCCCTGTAGATAGGATTTCTTTTCATACTCGCCTGGGTAGCTACGGATCGCCAAGGTCAAAAAGACGCCATTCGCGAGAAAGATGACAGCAAAGAACCCGCAAATCGCCATCAACACATGTTTTCCAGTGAGTTCGAAATTTCGCGTCATCGTTCTCGCCTCATCATAAACACGCTTGGGTTTCGTATCGTTTCGCCAGCGGCTAGGTCCACTATATTCACGGAAATCGGCGCAGCGCCAGACGCTCGCGTCATCACCAGCTCCGCGGGCATGGTGATGAAAACGCGAACCGAGCGCACGTCGTCGCCCTTGACCTCAACCAACAACGTCCCCTGCGAAGAGCCTCGCTCGCCGACCGCCGAGAGCGTCGCGCCCGGCGTCCCATCGATCGAAACCTGATAGGTTCTGACGTCGTTAGTGCGATTGATGATCTTGACCGTATAGGCGTTGCGTACGCCGCCATCGGATAATTGCACATAGGGCGGCGTACGGTCGCGCAAGACGTCGACGTCGAAAGTTCGCCGCATGGCAAGGCCGAATATCATCACCGCTCCAATCACGGCGATAAGAACAGCATAGAGCATGGTTCGAGGCCGCACGAGACGGACATGCGGCGCCTCGCCAATCTTGCGGCGCGCCGCATTATCGTCTGTGTCGTATCCAATAAGACGCGCCGGTCGCCCGACCTTCTTCATGATCGCGTCGCACGCGTCAATGCATAGCGCGCAATTGATGCATTCCAGCTGCGCGCCGTCGCGAATGTCGATGCCCATGGGACAGGCGGCGACGCATGCGTTGCAGTCGACGCAATCGCCGCGCCCATCCCATGTCTCGGTTTTCTTGTGATGCCCGCGCGGTTCGCCACGATCGGCCTTATAGGTCACCTGCAGCGTGTCCGCGTCCGTCAACGCCGCTTGGATCCGCGGCCATGGACACATATAAGTGCAGACCTGCTCTCGCATGGCGCCGGCGAGGAGATAGGTCGTCATCGTGAGGATGCCGATGAAGAGATAAGCGGAGAACGGCGCATCGCCAGTGAAGATCTGCGGCGCGATCGTCGGCGCGTCATGAAAATAGAACGTCCATGCGCCGCCAGTCGCAGCGGCGATCAACAGCCAAAGCGCATGCTTAGCGAGCTTCTTCCCCGCCTTGCTCGCCGACATCGGCGACTGGTTCAATCGCATGCGTTTATTACGATCGCCTTCGATTAGGCGCTCGACGAGAAGATATAGGTCGGTCCATACGGTTTGCGGACAAGCGTACCCACACCAGATCCTGCCGAACAGCGCGGTGGCGAGAAAAAGGCCAAGGGCGGATAAAATCAAAAGTCCAGTAATGTAATAGAGTTCGTCCGGCCAGATCTCGATAAAGAAGAAATAGAACCGCCGCCCGGGGAAATCGACCAGGATCGCTTGGTCAGGTTCGCCAATGCCGCGGGGCCAACGAAGCCACGGCAGCCCGTAGTAGACGCCAAGGGTCAGGATGAGAAGCGTCCACTTGATCGAGCGGTAAAAGCCGGAAACCCGTTTTGGATAAATCGGCGTCCGCGCTTTGTAGAGAGCCTGCGCCGCGCCGCGATTGACCGGCGACGCTAGGGCGTCGACTGGGTCGGCGACTCCGTCAGTCAGCGCCGGATTGTTCGCCCTTGCCGGTTCTCGCGCAGCCATTGCATCCACTTTCGCGACGGTCCGGCGTCGCTGTTACTCACCGCCGCCAAGGGCGTGCACATAGACAGCCAGCGCGACGATTTGCGGATCGCTCAATCGATCGGTCCACGCCGGCATCACGCCTGTTCGACCGTCATAGATAGACTGATAGATCGCTTCGCGGTCGCCGCCATAAAGCCAAATCTGATCGGTCAAATCCGGCGCCCCCATGGCCTGGATCCCAGCGCCGGTCGCGCCATGACAGGAGCTACATTGCAGAGCGAACGACTCCGCAGCCCGGGCCACCGCTTCCCCATCGGCCTCTCGTCCTGATAAATGAACGACGTACTCGACCAGATCGACGATCTGTTCGTGCCGCAATAGACCGTCGCCGCCAAATGCTTGCATCATATTGAAGCGCGTTTCGGGATGCGTGGATCGAATGCCATAGCGAAGGGTTTGCTCGATCGCGTCGAGCGAACCGCCCCATAACCAAACGTCGTCGACGAGACTAGGATAGCCCTCAAAGCCTTGTCCGCCAGCGCCGTGGCACGTGGCGCAATTGTCGCCAAACAATGAGCCGCCAGCCTCAAGCGCGAATTGCAGAAGATCAGGATCGCGCTCGACGTCAGCGATGTCCTCCACGGACGTCAGCTGCGTCAGCGACGCCGCTCGCGCTTCGTCCAGGCTCGCCATGGCGATGGCGACGTTCTCCCTCTCTGAGTGATTGCGCACGCCCTTCGTGAAGTCGGTCAGACCCGGCCAAGCAGGCATCAAGATCCAATAAATCACCGCCCAGACGATGGTGATGTAGAACAAATTGACCCACCACCGCGGCAACGGGTTGTTCAGTTCTTTGATGCCGTCCCATTCATGGCCCGTCGTATTGACCCCAGAAATCTCGTCAATTTCTTTTTCGCTCATCGAGGCGTCTCCTCGTCATCCAAGGGAAGTTTGCTAGCGGCGTCAAAATCCGCCTGGTGCTTCGGATTCAATGCGAAGAACAAGACCAAGAGGAAAGCGACCACAAAGAGGATTAGCCCCCAGGTCTGCGCCAGTTGTGCGAGAAATTCATACATGGCCGATCACCGATAGTTTTCTTCCGGCTCATAGGTGGAGAAATCCACCATCGTGCCGAGGATCTGCAGATATGCGATCAACGCGTCCATTTCGGTGATCACGCGTGGATCGCCGTCGAAGTCGCGAATTTGCGCCTTCGGATATCGCTCCAAGAACGCATCGTAATTGTCTGACAACGGATCGACTTGAGTTTGCAAGTCGCGAACCGCCATTTCCAGCATCACATCCGTATAAGGAACCCCAACGGCGCGATTGGCCGCGAGCCATGACGCCGCGTCGTCATAACGAAGCTCGGTTTCATTGAGGAATTTGTAAGGCGGCATGATCGATTCCGGCACTAAGCTGCGTGGATCGATCAGATGCTGCTGATGCCATGCGTCGGAGTACTTTCCGCCAACGCGCGCCAGATCAGGACCGGTTCGCTTCGACCCCCATTGAAATGGGTGGTCGTACATGCTTTCCGCCGCCAGCGAATAATGACCATAGCGTTCAATTTCATCACGAAGCGGACGGATCATCTGACTGTGGCACGTGTAGCAGCCCTCACGGATATAGATGTTCCGCCCCGCCAGCTCCAGGGGAGAGTACGGCCGTACGCCGCGGACGCGTTCGATCGTGCTTTCGAGGTAGAATAGAGGCGCGATCTCGATAATGCCGCCAATGGCGACGACGACGAGAATGGCGACTGTTAGGACGAGGCTGCGTTTCTCTAGGAATGAATGACGTTCAAGCATGTGCGCCTCCTACGCCGTCGTTGCGATCGACAGGCTTGGATCGCCTGCGAATTCTTTGGCGCGAATGTCGCCGCGGGCGGTCCGCCATAAATTGTAAGCCATGATCAGAGCGCCAACGAGGAATAGAAGGCCGCCGATCAAACGAATGATGTAGTAGGGGTGCATGCGCTCGACGCTTTCTACGAACGAGAATTCAAGGAAGCCGAACTCGTTATAGGCGCGCCACATCAGCCCTTGCATGATGCCCGACACCCACATGGACGTAATGTAGAAAAGGATGCCGATGGTCGAGATCCAGAAATGCCATTCCACGAGCGCCTTCGAGTAAAGCTCCTTGCGACGCCAGAGCCAAGGCACGAGGCAGTAGAGCGCGCCGAAGGAAATATAGCCCACCCAGCCTAGAGCGCCCGAATGCACGTGACCGATCGTCCAGTCCGTATAATGAGACAGCGAGTTAACCGCGCGGATCGACATCAACGGCCCTTCGAAGGTCGACATGCCGTAGAACGCCACCGACGCCACCATCATTCTCAGGACCGGGTCTGTGCGTAATTTGTCCCAAGCGCCGGATAGCGTCATCAATCCGTTGATCATTCCGCCCCAAGACGGCATCCACAACATGATGGAGAAGGTCATGCCGAGGGTTTGGGCCCACTCAGGCAACGCCGTATAGTGAAGATGATGCGGACCAGCCCATATATAAATGAAAATCAGCGCCCAGAAGTGAATGATGGAAAGGCGGTAGGAGTATACTGGACGCTCCGCTTTCTTCGGAATGAAGTAGTACATGATGGCGAGAAAGCCAGCGGTGAGAAAGAAGCCCACCGCATTGTGGCCGTACCACCATTGGGTTAGCGCATCTTGCACGCCGGCGAACAGGGAATAGCTCCGCGGTTCCGTGAGCGCCACCGGGACCGCGAGATTGTTGACGATATGCAGCATCGCGATCGTGACGATGAAGGCGAGATAGAACCAATTCGCGACGTAGATATGCGGTTCTTTCCGCTTTAAGAGGGTGCCCAGGAAGACAAGCAGATAGGCGACCCAGACGATCGTCAGCCAAAGATCAGCATACCACTCCGGTTCGGCGTATTCTTTCGATTGGGTGACGCCCATTAAGTAGCCGGTTCCAGCGACCGCGATAAAGAGGTTGTAGCCCCAAAAAACGAACCAGGGGGTGACGCCGCCCCAAAGCCTAGCTTTGGTGGTGCGTTGCACGACGTAAAATGAGGTTGCGATCAAGACGTTGCCGCCGAAGGCGAAAATCACCGCCGAGGTATGCAATGGCCGCAAGCGACCGAAATTGGTCCAAGGCGCACCGTCAAAATAGAACCATTGCGGAAAGGCGAGCTGCGCCGCGATGACGACCCCCACGAGAAACCCCGCCAAGCCCCAAAAAACGGACGCGATCACGCCCGCTTTGACGACGTCCATCTGATAGTGGTCGTGCGGCGTTGCGCCGCCGACCCTGCGCGACGCGAGCGCGAATCCGCCGGCCAAGAACGACGCCAGAAACATGAAGGCGTGAATCTGCATCGCGCCGTCGCTTGTCTTCGCCGCGACGAAGAGAGACGCGAGCGCGCCGAGGACGACAATCACGCCCATGACAGCGACATCGAGCCCGACGTCACTTTGCTTCACCTGATTTGACTCCATGGGCCCGCATCCCTTTATCGATTTGTTGAGCCGACTTATGGCGCCGGCGAGGATGCGATGTGTTGATGTGGATCAAGTCGGTCAGCGTCTCTGCGGGCAGAGTGCGAGGGCGATGAAGAGAGGCGCCCGCCGTGCTGCGACAGTTAGCAAAAATTTGTCTTTTCAGCGGGGCGTTCGCCCTCGCCGCGCCGGCGCAATCGACCTCTATGGGCGATGGTCTATGGGCGCGATTATGCCGGGATGGGGCGGTGCAATTTATTCAAATAGCGCCGGGACCTGGGGAGCCTGATCCCGGGCCGTGTCATGGGGTCTGCCTAACCGTATCTCGGCAGAAACCGAAACTAAGCCAAGGAAACGCTTGACCGCGTCAACTCGGTGATGACGCCTTTCTTTTTGAGCGCGGATAGCGTTCTGCTTAAAGTTTCTAGTCGCAGACCGAG
Organism: uncultured Caulobacterales bacterium; assembly: GCA_964461925.1. GTDB lineage: Bacteria > Pseudomonadota > Alphaproteobacteria > Caulobacterales > Parvularculaceae > MED-G105. The sequence continues at coordinate 18,877 of CAYWWL010000001.1, forward strand.
ATAGTCGGCGATGTCTTGTCGTGGCATGGGCAGCGCGATTGGCGCGGTGGGATCGACCGGGATGACCGGCGCGGCCTGCGCGTCGCGAACCATCTCAATAAAGCTGACCACGCGTTCTTCAGCAGTTTTTTTCCCTAAGAGGACGATGTGATCTTGGGCCTTATGGTATTCCGTCTGCCCTCGGGCGATCAACCGATCCTTCACGCCTGGCGACGTCTGCGCCACTTCGTCAAGATAATTGTGTGGAAACGTGCACACATAGCTCTCTTCTAGGGCCTCAGCCGTGTATGCGCTTTGTTCCGTCGCCCGTACGCCGACGAAATCGCCCTTAAACAAAAACCCCGTGACTTGGCGTCGGCCGTCTTCCAAAAATTTTGTCAGTCGGAAACTTCCACGAACCACAACGAACAGATTTTCATTTGGTTCGCCTTCAGCGAGGATCGCTTTTCCTTTTGGAACATTTCGTCGCGCCATGATCTCGTCGATCTTCGCCAACTCTCGATTGTTCAGATCGGCGCAGATCGATTGCTCACGGACCGTGCATATGTCGCACGCCAAAGGCCGATCGACGGATTGGCATTTTTCGTCTGACAATGACTGCATGATCGATCCTATAACGAGAAATCAATACTATACGCGACCCCGTCCGCCCTTTCCACCCAGTGAGCGTCGCGAATCGGCAGTTGATAATCAGGAGCAATCTTAAACCGCTTGGCTGACGCGATGCTCGGCGAATGTGTAAGGATCGATCGCCGCCGCCACAGAACGTGCAAAGAAGGACGCATCCTCGCGCACCCTCAAGTGGGTCCCGTCAAGGTCAACAAGGCCGTCGTCCGCCATTGTGCGCAGGGACGTCATGATCTGCGAGGACTGCGGCGGCGCCAGTCTGCTAAGCCCTTCGGACAGATCAATAGGCGCGCCGCAAAGCAGATCGACAAGTAGTTTCTGAAATACTCTGTCCCGCGACGATCTTACGACGCCGCGTGAGGTCGCTAGGGCGCCGTTTCCAGCGAGCGTCTTGTAGCGGCGAATATCCTTGTCGTTCTGGGCGTAACAATCGCCGACACGGCTGATCGCCGATGCGCCGAATCCGATGACGTGATCGTCGATCGCGTCGCTGAAACCTTGAAAATCACGCGTCAATCGGCCTTTTGCGGCTGCTAGCGCCAGCGCGCTTTCCGGCTTCGCGTAGTGATCGAATCCAATCCGGCGGTAGCCGGCCGCGATGAGGTCTTGATCCACTCTCATCGCCAGGTTGAGCCGCTCTTCGATAGAGGGCAGCGCGCGCTCGTCGATCATCCGCTGCCGCGGCGCCATTTTGGGCAGATGCGCATACCCAAACGCCGCCACCCGCTCCGGCGATAAGGCGACGGTTTTCTCAATCGTACGAGCGAACGTGTCGACCGTCTGATGCGGCAGCCCATAGATTAGGTCGAACGAAATGTCGTCGATTCCAGCTCTGCGAAGGGCTTCGACGCACGCCTCCACCATCTCGAAATCCGCGATCCGATTGATCGCCTGCTGTACGCGCAAATCGAAGTCCTGAACGCCGATGCTGATACGGCGAAAACCAAGGTCGACGATACCGGCCAGGTCCTCCGGGTTGGTGACGCGCGGATCGATCTCGATCGCGCGTTCCACGTCGTCGGTAAGACCAAGATTCAGCTCGATTGCGGTCAATAGCTGGCTCAATTCCTCTACTAGAAGGAAATTTGGCGTACCGCCGCCGAAATGAATACGGTCAACCCGACCGCGCCCGCCAAGTTTGTCGCCGACGGTTCGTATCTCTTCAGTCAAGGCGCGAACATAGCCAATCGCCCGAGCGTAATTGTTTTCAACCCGCATATTGCAGCCGCAATACCAGCATTGCTGACGGCAGAAGGGCACATGAACGTACAATGACAAGCGATCATAAGGAGACACCCGCGCCAGTTCGCATGCATAGTTCGCGTCCGTGAACGCGCTCGAAAACGCCAACGCCGTCGGATAACTCGTATATCGCGGCGCACGAAGGTCCAGATATTTACGCCAACTTGATTTCATGCCGCCGACGCTCTCACGTCGCCCGCCTCGCCGTTATGATCTAGGTCAAGACAACGCATGACCCAGGATCAAAATGTCGCAGTCGCCCTGTCCAGTATCGAGCGCAATTGTGACGTGGATCAATTTCCTCCTCACGCGCAACTTTATTCGAGCAGTGTACGGCTCAACTAGGAGCGTTTGAAAAGAGAGGAGAGCAACATGAACAAGGCAGCGTTTGCGCTCATGTTCGCGTCGACGGCGGCGAGCGCCGCTTATGCGGAACAAGGCGACTGGCTCGTTAGAGCAAGAGGAATCGTTGTGGCGCCGACGGAAACGGCCGGCCCAGTGAGCCCGACGTTCCCGGATGGATCGGTCAGCGTCGACGACGCCATTGTTCCGGAACTGGATTTTACGTATTTCGTCACCGACAATATCGGCCTTGAATTGATCCTCGCCACCAGCCCGCACGACATTCATGGCGAGGGAAGCCTGGAAGGGCTGGGCGAAATCGCCGACGTGATGGCGCTGCCGCCAACACTGTCGCTTCAGTATCATTTCAATCCGAACGGCTCTTTTCGGCCTTACGCCGGCGTCGGCGTCAACTACACGATATTCTACAGCGAAGACGCATCGAGCGCGCTTAACGACGCGATCGGCGCGACCGCGGTGGACCTCGACGATAGCGTCGGCGTCGCGATGCAAATCGGATTCGACATCGATATGACGGAACGCTTCTTCTTCAATGCCGATTTTAAGTATATCGACATTGAAACGACGGCGACGCTCAACACCGGCGGCTCAATCAACACGGTCGACGTCAGCCTTGACCCGATCGTCTTTGGACTCGGCGTCGGGATGCGCTTTTAGCGCAGAACACTTTGGCGTTCGGCGCGCTTAAAGCGCCGGCGCCAAAAATACAATCACGACACTGATGACAATCGCGGCGATTAAATTCACGCGAAAGCCGATTCGAGCCATTTGTCCGATCGACACCGCGCCGGACGCATAGGCGACGGCGTTCGGCCCCGTGGCCATCGGCAGCATAAAGGCGCAACTGGCGGCGAAGCCGAGCGGAAACGCCAACGTCATCAGGTCATAATCGGTCGCAAGAGCAATAGCGCCGATTAAAGGCAAGAGCGCGGACGCCGTGGCGACGTTGCTCGTCACTTCTGTCATCGACAGAACTAAGACGACAATCGCCAGCACCACGAAAAACACCGGCATTGCGCCAAGAAAATCGAAGTAAGTGGCGAGATAAGCGGCCAGTCCCGTGCTGGTCATCGCGCTCGCAAGGCTAAGCCCGCCGCCGAACAATAGCACCACGCCCCAAGGGATGCGCTCCGCGCTCGACCAGTCAAGCAATGGCGCCGACGGCGCCGACCGGGCGCCGGACGGCAAGATAAAGAATGCGATAGCGCCGACAACGGCGATGATCTGGTCATTGAGATAATCGAAACCGGGAATTTTTTGGATTTGCGATCGAAACATCCAGGAAAGGGCGACTACGGAGAACACCGCCAGCGTCCGCGCTTCCGGCGCACGAAGTCCGCCTAGCGCTTTCAGCCTTTCCGTAATAACGATTTTCGCGTCTTGTCCGCCTTCGCCGACGTCGAACCGCTTGCCGCCCGCCATCACCAGGACCGCCCAGGCGAGCGGCAGCACTAGGAAGACCACCACCGCCCCGACCCGCATCCATTCAGCGAAGCTGACGTCGACGCCCTGATCCGCCAAGTATCCAATCACGATCAGATTGGTCGGCGACCCCACGGGCGTCGTCAGCCCGCCGATTGAACACGCATAGGCGACGGCCAAGACCAAGGCGATGCGAAAGGGCCCCGCCTTCTCCATCGATTCGCCGGCAATGGCGCTGGCGACGGACAAAGCAATAGGCGTCATGATCAAGCTCGTCGCAGTGTTTGAAATCCACATCGAGAGCAGCGCCGAGGCGATCATAAAGCCCCCGATCAAGGCGGGCGGGCGCGAGCCGACGAGAGAGACGACGTTTAGAGCGATCCGCTCATGCAGGTTCCACTTCTCGATCGCCTTGGCGATGATGAAGCCAGCCATCAGAAGAATGACGATCGGGCTCATATACGGGGCTGCGATCTCCCGTAATCCGGCGACCCCGCCGAAGGGTAAGACCGCCATGGGCGCGAGCGCGGTCGCGGCGATCGGGATCGCTTCGGTGACCCACCAAGTCACCATCAGGACGCCGAGCGAGGCGACCAACCAGGCGTCAGCCGACATTCCCGCGGGCGGGGACGATAACTGCATCAACAGGAAGAGCGACGCGCCTAGCAAGAGACCGATAAGCTGAGTTTTCGTGCGCGGGGCCAGCGGCGAAACGATGTCAGTCATGGCTCGATCTTTGTTCTGAGGATTAATTACGGCCGCGCGGCTTCGATGAGAGCGTCGGCGCCGCGGCCAAGTAAGGCGAGCGCGACCGCGCGGCCGAGCTCGCGCGGCCTAGCGGCGTCAGCGGTCTGGGTTTCTTCGATGACTTTCTCCCCATCGAGACTGAGGACGCACGCGCGCAGCGTCATGGCGTCGCCGTCAATGGTCGCATGGCCGGCGATGGGCGAGTTGCAGTGCCCATTGAGAACCCATAGCAGCTCCCGCTCAGCGAGGGCGCGGGCCCTGCTTTGGGGATCGTCGATTTTGGCGAGATGCGCTTGCGTCGTCCAATCATTAGCAGCGCACTCGACGACGACGATCCCTTGCCCGACGGCGGGCAGCATATCTTCAATGTCGAACGTCTTGGCGATGCGATCCCCGAAACCGATTCGGCTTAGGCCGCTCGCCGCCATCACCAATGCGTCCGCAGGATCAGTCGCTCCTCCGTCCGGCAATTTCTGCGGCTCTTGATTGTCGAGCTTGCGCAGCCGGGTGTCCGCTGCGCCGCGGAAGTGAATCACGTCGGCAGCGGGATAAAGCCTTTTTAGGAACGCCGCCCGGCGGACGGAGTTCGTGCCGATCCTGCGCCCAGCGCCGCCATCGCGCTCGAACGCCTCCAGCGATTGATCCGGACGCAAGACAAGCGCGTCCTCCACCGCTTCACGCTTAAGATAGGCGCCGAGCACGAGACCAGGCGTTTCCTCATCGCCAGGCACGTCCTTCAAAGAATGCATCGCCGCCTCAAGCGCGCCGTCGCGCATGGCGTCGCGGATTTCCCCGACAAAAGCGCCGCCCTTGCCGCCATGACGATCAAGCTTGCTGACGACGTCGCGATCGCCGGACGGGGTGAAGCGAACGATCTCGCCAGCCACGCCGCCGTCCAGCGCCGCCAATTGTCGGACAATCTCTTCGGTTTGCGCAAGCGCCATTCGGCTAGAACGCGTACCTATACGCATATCAGCATTCCCCTTCTCGCCGCCTGTCCTGC
>CAYWWL010000001.1:24380-27043 GCA_964461925.1 uncultured Caulobacterales bacterium
ACACAATCTATATTTCCGCAGTCGGAGACATTCGCGAGCAGAGACAGCACGCGACCAGGCTCATCGTCGCGCACCTTTAGAAGTAAAGCACGACCAATGCCGCGCGTCGTCGAACGACTATCACGCAGCCCGCGTCGCCTTGTCATATATGCCCCCTTATTCGCTTGAACATGACTTGTGCGCAGCGGACGCCTTGATCCCTCGTCGCTCAAATTGGTCAGAACGAAAAAGGGTGTGGGTCGGTGGGCGGAGCGCTTTTCTCGCTTCACCGCCCCTGGTCAGTCTAGCCGGCGCACTAAGCCAACAAGATGCAGCGGTTCGAAGCCTGTCGGCCCGACTTTCCAGCGTGGATCGCATCCCCGATTGGACCGTCGCCGCGCCTATGACGAGTTGTAATTGTCGCCCGGTCCGATCATCGGCCAAAAGCAGAGTCCCGGCCAATTGCTGATAACGGCGCCAGGTAAATAAGAGAAATGGTGCCGCATAGGTGACTTGAACACCTGACCCCATCATTACGAATGATGTGCTCTACCAGCTGAGCTAATGCGGCTAGACGATGCAAAGATCGCAGGGCCGGTTAAATATCGGGTGAACGCGCCCAGCGCAAGGGCGATTTTGCCATACCTAGCCAATAAGCCGCCATTCGCTGGATTAGCCGGCGGCGCGGTTAAGTTTCGGCGTTTCGGCGGGTTTTTCTTCGGCTTTCGCCTCCCGTTGGCGCTCTTCAACGGGCGCTTGCATCGGCGAAATGCCTTCGCTGCCGTCGAAAGCGACGCCATAACGGTCGCCTTCCTTTCGGACAACGACGCCATGGGTCTGGCCAATCGTCACCCGCTGGCCGATCAACAAGCTGAAAGGGGTCTGAAAGGACAAGCCCGTGAGCGACAGATCCTTGATTTTGCCCGGCACTTCCTTGCCGTCGACATAGGTCACAGCGTCGACATTCGAGCAATTGATCCGCATCGACCGCCGCTGGTCGATCTTGATTTCAGTCGCCACTTCTTCGCGCGCGAACAAGGCGTCCACCGCATCTCGAATCCGGGCTTCTTTTTCTTTGCAGACCTCGAGCGCCACCGCGAAACCGCCGCTGAGCAGACGCGCAACCTTGCCCTCGAAGCGTGCGCCGCCCGCCGGATAGACCACGACTTTGTCGCCGATCTCGACAGGGATTTCAGTTAGAATCGCCAAACCGCCAGCCGACAGATTGATCGAGACGCCTTCGCCTTCGACTTCTCCGTTCACTAGAAAGCGAACGCCAATTTTCGTCTTTACCCGTGGGTGAACCCTAGTCTCCACAGTGATCTCCATCATCTGACCAATCTGTCTCCCCGTAAAAAGACTAGTCGCATCGCATGGCTAAGCATTTTAGAAATTAGTTCGAAGCCTAGCGTCCGCATAAACCAAAGCGCGCGCCAAAAGGCGCGCGCTCCAGTAAATCCAGGCTCAGTTCGCTTCTCAAACGTTACCGAAGCTCGCCGCCGGTCGATTTGTGCACTTGTGAAATAATCCGAGCCGCGACTTTTTCGATCTCTTCGTCGGTCATTGTTTTGTCGCGCGGCTGAAGAGTGACCTCCACCGCTAGTGACTTCTTGCCATCAGGAACGCCAGCGCCGACGTAAACATCGAATAGACGGACGCCATCGATCAGTTTCTTTTCGGCCCCGCGAACCGCCTTTAGGAGCGATTCAGCGGACACCTCAGCATCAACCACGAACGCGAAGTCTCGAGTCAGCGGCATCAATTCAGAAGCGCCTAGCGCAGGTTTGGTCTTCGTCGCCGCTTTCTTTGGTTTCGGCAACGCGTCGAGGAAGGCCTCAAAGCCAAAGATAGGCCCGTCCACATCCATGGCCTTCAAGACGCGGGGGTGGATTTCGCCGAAATGCGCAAGCACCGTCGGACCGAGACGGAATACGCCGGACCGCCCCGGGTGATACCAGGCCGGCGCGTCCGCAGTGGTCTGCAGGCTCGCGACGGGCGCCCCCGCAGCTTGGAGCGCCGTTAGGGCGTCAGCCTTGGCGGTGAATAGATCTTCGGCGTTATTGCGGTCGCGCCAATCCCGCGGCGGCGCTGAACGGCGCGCGCCGCCCGCCACGGTTTGTTGGTCTTCAGGTTCGTCGCCATGATAAATCGGCGCGACCTCGAACAAGGCGAGATCGCCTTTTGATCGGTCAGCATTGCGCTGCAAGGCGGCGATCAGGTTCGGCAGGGTCGAGGGCCGCATCACCGCCAAATCAGATGCGATTGGATTGGCCAGCACCAAGCCCTTCTCCGCCAGCCAATCATCGCCCTGGCAGAATAAACCAGCCACATGATGATCTGTGAACGACCAAGTGACGGCCTCGTGCAGGCCGCGCGCGGCGAGCGCTCGGCGCGCGCGGGCGCGACGCTTCTGCGCCAACGTCAGTTTACTCGTCTCTACCGCCTCCTTGGTCGGCAGGGTCAATGTCGGCAAATGATCGAACCCGACAATGCGCGCAATTTCCTCGACGAGGTCAGCCTTGCCGCCAATGTCCGGACGCCAGCTCGGCGGCGTCACTCGCCAAACCGCGCCTTGTTCGACGCCAAAGCCGAGGGCCACCAGAATTCGCGCCGCTTCTGTTTCGTCGACGTCCATGCCGGTAAGGCGCCTAATTTGAGAAGGCGAGAATTCAATCACGCGCTCG
>CAYWWL010000002.1:0-25867 GCA_964461925.1 uncultured Caulobacterales bacterium
GTGACGATACGCCCCACGTTATGCAGCTCCGTTTCCAATGGGCCCTATTGACCTAGAAACTACTATTTCGCGGATATCTGCTAAGTTAGCTGGCGCGACTGTCATGCGCTCTTCTCTGTCAAACAGGTCGCGATACCGATCCGGCAATGCCGGCGAAACTCCGCATGCCTTTTCCACAGCGTCGGGAAATTTCGCAGCATGAGCAGTAGCGAGCGATACGACTTTACCGGTCAATACGCCCTCGGCCCTCAGCTGCGAGGCAACGCAAAGCCCAATGGCCGAATGCGGATCGATTGTCTCGCCAAATCGCTGGTAGTGATCGGCGATCATGTTCGACACTTCAGTTTCCGTCACTCGTCCGGACACGAAATCATCTTGAATATTTTTCATGAGATCTTCAGGAATCGACATGCGCCTGAATTCCGAAAACGTCGCCATCAGTTCCACGATACGATCTGAATCTCGTCCGCTAGCCTCAAACAGCAGTCGTTCGAAATTAGACGCCACTTGAATATCCATCGACGGTGATGACGTCGGCGTCACGTTTGACGTTTCATATTCGCCCGTGGCGATGACCCGGTGCATGATGTCGTTTACATTCACAGCAACAGCGAGTTTGTCGATGGGCAATCCCATCCTTTTGGCCACATAGCCTGCGAATATGTCTCCGAAATTCCCAGTAGGAACGACATAAGACGCCCGGCCAATCTTTAACGCCGTCACGAAGTAGTAGACAGTTTGAATTGCGAGCCGCACCCAATTGATCGAATTCACGCCGCTTAGGTCGCATACGGCATTCAGCTCCTCGTCAAGGAAAAGCTCCTTTACGATCTGTTGGCAATCATCAAAATTTCCGTCCACTGCAATATTGTGAATATTGGCGGCTGGATTGACCGTCATGATTCGGCGCTGAACGTCGGAGATGCGGCCTCTAGGATGAAGCATGAAAACGTTGACGCCCGGCGCATCGGCGAACGCGGCGATGGCTGCGCCACCAGTGTCGCCGGAAGTCGCACCGATGATTGTTTTCGGCGCGCTCTTCTCAAGACGCTTTAAGGAGCGACTAAATAGTTGTCCCAAAAACTGCATGGCGACGTCCTTGAACGCCAAGGTTGGGCCATGGAAAAGTTCGAGATAGTAATTGTCCCCGCCGAGGTCCGTTAGCGGCGTTACATCGCCATGGTCGAAACTTGCAAAAGCCTTCTCGGCCAAAGGCTGCAATTCAGCGATCATCTGATCGAGGTCGCCCCCTGGAGACACAACGAAACGAGAAAGCACAGCAGCCGCGATCTCGGAGAAAGTCCGCCCGGATAGGGCCTCAATCTCGGTCTCGGACATCGTCGGCCAGACGGAAGGCACATAGAGACCACCGTCAGGCGCCAACCCCGCCAAAACGGCGCTATCAAAGTCAATCTGCGCGGCTCCGCCGCGCGTCGAAATATATTTCATTCGAGGTAATTCTACCTAGCCGCGTCGCAAATCAAGAACTTGTCGTCAGCTAATGCGCCAACGACGATCTTGGTGCCAATTTTATCAGCAACCGTCGCCGCCGAAAGCTCTTCACCTGATGACTCAAATATTGGTTTCGTCCCGTTGATTTTTAGGGAATTTGCCCGCGCGTCATACTCGAGAATTTGCGATGGTGAAATCGCGTTGTTCGATCGAATATGCCGAGAGATTGACAAGGGCTTCGGATTTGCCGCGATAAGCAAATGGCCGCTTGGCGAAAAATTCAAATTGTCGACACCGCCCGGCAGGGACACAGTATCTTCAAGAGAAAGAATTCCCGTCCTTTGATCCCGGCGATAAGATTTCAACGCCATCCCAGACGTTTCGGCGACATATAGAGTTTCGCCATCAGGGCTAAGAAGGACCCCATTCGCATAGCGCAGATCACTGGCCGCGCGGCGCCAGGCGACGCCGTTAAAATAAAATACCGAGCCTGTGGCGGCACGCCCGATGTATTGGAGCGCGCCCAATAATCCTGACCGGCCGGCGGCCAAGTCATTAGTAACATAGAATGAACGAGGTCCAGCGGCGGTGACGTCATTGAGACTATTCAAGCGAGCGTCAGAAAATGTCTCCAAATGACGCAAATCGCCGTTCGTTTCGATATCGAACAATTCGACAGAATTGTTGGCAGCGTTAACGACAAAGAGGCGCTTGTATTCGCCATCATCGTAGAAACTGAGCCCCATCGGTCGAAACTCTTCTGGGAACCCGCCAGTTCGATCGCGCCAGCCATCCGACGCGAGCAAATCATCCAACTCTACAACATGGATGGCGCCACGATCTGCTCCCCCTTTGCGGCGATCGTACGATGAGATGAAGACACGGCGTTTTGTCCGGTCGATCTGCAAATCTTCCGGCCCGATAATTCCGGTTACGGGCGTGCATGTGGAACTAAAGACCGGCTCATAGGCTTTGAAATGGTTGAAGGAATGCAAGACCGCGAGGGAAATCGCAATCGCAAGCGCAATCAATAAGAATAAGAAACGGATCATTCCTGCCGGCATCACGCCATTATCGCGCGAGGCGATACCCCCTTAAACACTACGCAGCTACAATGGAGAGCCAATTGTTGCGCTTGGTCACTTGTGCGCCGAGCCCCCTTCCACAGCCCGAGTAGATCACAAAATTTGTGACCTGATAACAGCGCACTGGATAGTTTGGTCACTATCACGGACCTTTTTTGCTGTTTTTTTGGGTGGGACATCCGCCTGCTCTTGCATTCAGGCGATACACATTGTACGGCCCCTGCTTCGTCGGCGACGTGGCGTATTCCGCCCTCGCGACGCCTATCGCCAAGTTGACCGCTTAAAGGACTGACAGAGATGAAAAAAGACATTCATCCAGAATACCACGAGATCACGGTCGTGATGACCGATGGCACCAAAGTCGCCATGCGGTCCACTTATGGCGAGCCTGGCGCCTCATTGGCGCTTGATATCGATCCAAGCACGCACCCCGCTTGGACCGGCGGACCGGCGAAAGCGCTTGATCGTGGCCGGGTGTCGAAATTCAATCAGAAATTTGGCGCATTCGGTCTCAAGAAGTCCGGCTAGTCGGACCACTCTGAAATTCGGATTTAGGCGGAAAACGCGCTCGCAAGGGCGCGTTGCTGTGCTGCTGCGTCGCCAACAGGCTCGTCGCTTGAGACATCGCCGAAAAGTTCCCCGTCAAGGCGACCAATCCGGTCGTATAATTGATTTGCCTCGTCGATCAATTCGACCAAGGTGAAAGGGAGCAAGTCGTGATATTCGCTCGGTCGCGCGGCCTCCTTGACCGGTAAACGGTATTTTTTATCCCACGCTTCGTTCGCCGACATGTCTCCTTCACGCACTGCGCGAAGGACCAACAGCCAAGACGCAATCTGCATCAATTGGGTCGTTAGTCTCATCGAAGCGCCGGCGTAAGCGAGGGCGGCATTTTTCGGTAGATCGCGAGACGCTCCGCGCCCGTCCCCGTCCAAGTAATCAGCCGTATCCTCGACCAATGCCATTCCCTCTTTGAAGGTTTTGGCGAATAACTCCGAATGGATGAATCCATTCTCCCCGAACACCGATTGGTCGATCTCCGCCTCGCATTGGTCGGTGCTCTCATTCATCCCACGAATCCCCTAGACGTCATTGTTAATTGTGCGCCGCCCCATTTCGCAGGACGGTAAATGCCCTCAGACTTAGAAAGCAAGTCATGACGGGCCAATTCGCGTCATTTGAAACTCTCTGCCGAGAATGACCAGGTACACAGCAACCCATGTGCCAACCTAGTTTCATGGCGCCCAGCGCCGGCTTTTTACGACTTGAACAATTGTTCCGCCGCATTTCGGGTCGCATCCCGGGACTTAATCGCGTCTCTGCACCGTTTTATTTCGCTTTCCATGGCGCTGATACGCTCATGTAGGTCTGAGACGGACATCTCTGAAATGTCCTGTTTCTGTAACCCTGCAAGCGTGAGATCCGGTTTCTCGATCAATGGGCCATCGTCCATGGAAGCGTTCCTCTTGCAAATCGGCGCCGACCGAGTACGGCTTTCCTAAGCCGCGCTCAATACTGGGTGTCACCGTCAATGGCTGAGCCAGCGCTTAGATAGGATAAACCATGACAAGCCACGAGACTATGCAAGCGGTTGAAATCAGCCAACCAGGCGCTGCGGACGTGCTGAAATTGTGCACAAGGCCAATTCCAGTTCCAAAAGCGAACGAAGTTCTTATTCGGGTCATCGCCGCGGGTGTTAACCGGCCGGATGTCCTGCAACGTATGGGGCTATATCCGCCGCCCGACGGTGCAAGCGACCTGCCTGGACTCGAAGTCTCCGGCGAGGTTGTCGCCATCGGCGATGCCGTAACCGGCCTTGAAGCAGGCAATCGCGTTTGCGCTCTTCTTCCTGGAGGCGGCTATGCGCAATACGCGGTCGTCGATGCAGGCGCATGCCTTCCCTGCCCACCGGGCGTCGCTCTTGAAGACGCCGCTGCTCTGCCGGAAACCGTATTTACAGTCTGGGCCAACGTTTTCGATTCTGGAAAATTGACGGCAGGCGAGACCATGTTGGTTCATGGCGGGACGAGCGGCATTGGCGTCACTGCAATAGGCATGGCGAAAGCTGCTGGAGCGACGGTCGTCGCCACGGCGTCCTCCGATGATAAATGCGCCGAAATTCTTCAGCTTGGAGCTGACAAAGCGTATCGATATGACCTTGACGGCTGGGAAACCAGCATTGCGGCTGATGGCGGCGCCGATCTCGTCCTTGATATGACCGGCGGTGACTTCGTCCAACGCAATCTCCACGCGCTCAATCCCGGCGGTTGCCACATTTCCATCGCCTTTCTTCGCGGCGCAGCGGCGACGGTGAACATTATGAGCATCATGGCCAAACGCTTGTCGTTGTCGGGCTCCACCATGAAGAGCAGGGACGCAGAGGAGAAGGCCCGCCTGGCAGATGACATTCAGCGGGTAGTTTGGCCTTGGTTTGGAGCCGGTAAGATCAGCCCCATCATCGACAAGCGGTTTCCCTTGGCCGAAGCCAGCGCAGCGCACCTGCGAATGGAATCCGGGAAACACGTCGGAAAAATCATCCTCGATATGCCCGATTAGCGCGCAAAAGACTGAAATTACGAAAAAAACCGCGGATTTACTTGGCTCGAGGCGCAATGCGCCCTATATCCATCCGAGATCGCAGCGGCGTTCCATTCCCTTGAACGTAAAAGCCACCTCTGACGTTGCTTCCAGCGACGGCGGACCAGAATGGCCTGGAGACTATATGACCGATAAACCATTGATGCCGATCGCAACTGCCGTCTGGCTTATCGACAATACTTCACTCACTTTCGACCAGATTGCTGATTTCTGCGTCCTGCACCCGCTTCAGGTCAAAGGCATCGCCGATGGAGATGTTGCCGCTGGCGTTCGCGGAATCGACCCCATCACCAATAATCAATTGACTCGGGAAGAACTTGACCGGGCGCAGGAAGATGACAGTTATCGTATGAAGCTGTCGCGTCCGAAGAACGCTATCGCTGCTGAACAGCCTCGCAAAGGGCCACGCTACACGCCAGTGTCAAAACGTCAGAATCGTCCTGACGCAATCGCTTGGATTGTGCGGAATCACCCTGAAATTTCAGACGGCCAGATTGGAAAATTGCTGGGTACGACGAAATCGACGATTCAAGCGGTGCGTGATCGGACTCATTGGAATTCCGCGAATATCACGCCGCAAGATCCGGTCGGTCTTGGTCTATGCTCACAATTAGAACTCGACGCCGTCGTCCGGAAAGCCGCGGCGAAAGCCGCCAAAAACGCGCCCCTCGACACCAGCGAATCGATCAAACCGATCGCCGAACCAGAACCAACGCCAATCGAGGAAGACGCTGACCGACCTGCGCCGGCCTTGGATGCGGAAACTGTCTTCGCCAACCTCGGCGGCGCGTCGACCCCTTCGAGCTCAGAAGAACACTGAGACGAGCCTCGAGCGACCAAAGTCGGGTTTCAGCCAACAGCGTCCGTTAAACGCGATAAACGGGTCAGTCCGCCGCCATCAATCTTGACAGTCTGCCCTGTCAAGAAAGACGCAGCGTCGGACGTCATAAAAGCAGCCGCCTCTCCCACATCGTCGGCATCGCCGACACGGCCAAGCGGCGAAATCTTTTGAATCGCCTTTAATTGCTCCGAAGAGTAGAGCCCCCCCATGGCCGCCCCGACCGCAATGGTGTTCGCGCGGCCCCCGAATTCTGCTATCTCCAGCGCAAGGGCGCGCGTCATTTCAGTGATTGCGCCCTCAATGGCGGCCATTACCGGTCGCGCCGTCACTGACGCATTCGCCGACGTGATGTTGACGATTGACGGGGACTTATTGTCAGTTGGCGCGGCATTCTCTCGCTGTCGTGCGAATTGTTTCGCCACCGCCTGATTGATAAGATTCGTCCCGTAGACGGATGACTTAAACAGAGGCTCGAATTCATCCTCCTCTGAGTCGCCTTCAGCTGACGGCGCAGCCGGGATTGCGTTGTGGATTAGCGCGGAGACGTGACCGAAAGATTCCAGCGCCTCGGCGAGCACATTGTGTACGTCAAGCTTGTTCGCCGCATCCGCATGCAAAAATATCACGTCTTCGCTCTTGCTCGACAATCCTTCGGCGATCGCGCGTCCTTGGTCCTCGTGCGGGTCGCTCAAGATCAAACGACGTCCCGCGTCAGCGCATATCCGCGCGCATGCCTCGCCAATTGGCGACGTGATGTTGGTTATGATTGTTGGTGTCGACGCCATATTGGCTTCCCGAGAAGTTCTTCGTTAGTGCGACGCTCGCTTTAATAAGCTGAGAGCCTCGTGAGCAAGTAGGGATCGAATGTCAATCGGACCCGTTTCAGTAGGATTTTCTTATTGAGCAAAAACGCCCTCCGCAGCAAAGCGAAGGGCGTCCAAAAACAGATATTGGCGGCGTTATTCTTCGGGCCTCGATTGTCGATTTATGGCGGCTATTTGGTCCTTCAATCGAAGTTTCCGGCGTTTCAACTCATGGGCTTTAAACTCATCTACGCAGGACTGTTTTAGTTCTTGTGCCAAGGCTGCGTCCAATTCCCGATGTTGCCGGTTCAAAGATTGCAAGTGAGCGTCAAGCGCCATAATGAAGCCTCCTTTGGTTGTCAGCAAAGTAGACCACGATCGCGGCAATGAGTCGACTACCTGCTGGGGAATCCTGTGATAGGATTAAAACCCTATTCAAGGCCTAATCAGCGAGGTTAAGGGATTCTAGCAAGTGACTGAAAAAGAAGGCAAAAATATCTCGAAAATAATTGTCGGCGTGACCGGAGCGTCTGGTGTGGCGTATGGTCAGAAATGCCTCGAAACCCTTAAAATGCTTGGCGTCGAGACCCATTTGATCATGACCAAGGCGGCTGAGATGACCGTCAACTATGAGTTGCCAATAAAGGCCAGCGCCTTTGCTGAACTCGCCGACTACAAATACTCAATCAATGATGTCGGAGCCTCCATTGCGTCCGGCTCTTTTCCGACACTGGGCATGATTGTCGCCCCGTGCTCGATTAAGACAATGTCGGAAATCGCCACCGGCGTAACCAGCAATCTTCTGACCCGCGCAGCTGACGTGATATTGAAGGAACGCCGACGCCTAGTGTTAATGGTGCGCGAGACGCCTTTTCATCTTGGCCATCTACGCACGATGACCGCACTGACGGAAATGGGCGCCATTGTCGCGCCGCCATTGCCCGCATTCTACGCCGAACCGCAGTCGGTTGACGACATCATTACTCAATCCGTAAACAGAACGCTTGACCTGTTCGAACTTGACTCTCCAACGACAAAGCGGTGGGGATTGGATCTCGAGAAAGGTGCGCGCCATTGAATGACCTACCGAACTTGGTCGAGGCGTTTTGGAATTGGTCCTTCGAAACTTATGAGATCGAAGGCGTGGCTGGCGAACTCATCCAGTGCCAAGATCGATACCGAACAAACGTCAATCTGATTTTGTATAGCCTATGGCGCGTGTGCTTCGACGACCAAATTGATCAGCAGCGCTTCTCCAAAATCCAATCGAGCCTTGCTTCCTTTAATAGCGAAGTGACGTCGCCTCTTCGCGACGCACGGCGCGCCGTGGGCGCGCATCAAGACGCAACGCCCGATGAACGAGCAGGTCTGAAGGCGTCGATTCTGTCAATTGAGCTGGTTGCCGAGCGGGTGGAACAACGTCTCATTCTCGCCGCCGATCAAAGCGCCATTCTAGATCCAATTGCTATGCGCGCCGGTTCCCCTACTGATTCCGCCGGGGCGCGAATCACAACCGCCCGTGGCAATGTGACGGCATACTTTGCCAGTATTGGCCAATCATCGAAAGACGACCGCGGGCCGTCAATCGACCGTCTAATCATAAAAATCGCCGAGGCTGAACGATTTTCGAGATATTTTACAGCCTGCTAGATTGAATTTTCGGATCAGTTGCGTAACTCAATGCGCCATGCCGCCAGCCAATGAACCACCCGGCGAAGAGCCGCCCGTCGACGACAAGACCGCCCCAGAGAAGCGGTCGATCAAGCTTGGGATCGCCGTGGACAATGACGAGCGGGAGACGGAGCTAGGCGAACAGACGCCTCCCATCCCGCCTCTCGGCGCAAACGACGAAGCCATTCTGTTGAAAATTCACGCGCTATTGCAGGACCACGAGGATCTTCACATCGCCATTGAGGCGTTGGCGGAGAAAACTGGGCATGAGACGCTGAATATCGCGCGTCTAAAAAAGAAAAAACTTAGGCTCAAAGACGAAATCCTTAAGCTAAAGAATCAATTGACGCCTGACATTATCGCTTAGTTCTTGGCGCAAAAATAAGCATTTAGGTCATTCTTTCTCGCGTTTGCCGCGGTACATTTCCGCGTCGGCGAAGTTCAACGTCGTCTCAACAGTCGCACCCTGTGCGATCGGAGCAATCCCGACTGTGACCGACATCGAGAACTTGGCGCCGTTTAGTTCGACGGATTTTTCATTGATCGCTTTTTGCAGCTCCAACACTTTGCCCGCCGCGGCGTCTTTCTCCGCATAATTGAAAATAACCGCAAATTCGTCGCCGCCTAAGCGACCGACGACATCCGTCTGCCGAACGTTCGACATCAGCATTTGCGCCAGATGGACAATCGCCGCGTCGCCGCCGGCGTGTCCATAATGGTCATTGATCGATTTCATGTCGTCGATATCAAAGTATGCAAGCGCCGCTGCTTGATCATGACGTTGAACGATCGCCAGAGTGCGGTTGAGCTCATTGACGAATGCGCGGCGGTTATAGACCCCGGTCAGAGGATCGGTGAACGCCATTGTCGACAGCTCGGCCATCTTCGACTGGGTCTCGGCCAGTTCTTGGCGGAGCGTCGCCACCTCCTCCATTAGATCCGTCAACGCCCGCATCACGCGCGGGGTGAGTTCGGCCTGGGGAATGCCAGCGACCGTTATCGAGTCTTTCGGCGCGGCGGCCGTCGGCGCAGCATTTTGCGCCTCCGCCTTGCCTTTTCGTCGCGTGGCTTGGACGCCTTGATTGCCCGAAATTTTCATCGCTTCGCCTATCCCGACTGACTCGTGAACCGTTACATTAAGGGTGACTCTGTGCCCAAAGCCATGCCCGCCGGCGGAATGCGACGAGAATACGCGATCCAGCACAACTCGCTTCGACGCAGCTCCTAGTCGCTTGGTCGCAGCCATATTGAGATCCCTCGCGTGGCGCGCGACAAATGTCGTGCGCCGCCGCGAAAGGCGATTTGAGTCCCCTTCCTAACGCCGCTGGCGTTGTGGCGCTCCGGAGAAGCGTCGATCCATTGCGCCCCCCGTCTGCTCGGACGACGCTTCTCCACCCCCCTTCTTGACTGAACCCTTTAGAGCGCACTTGCCGCGGCAGGCCACACCATGTAATTGACCGCCTTTTCATTGTGGCGCCGTCCTAAGATTCGGACGCAGCGCAGCGGTTTTGGGATAGCCCATGACAGATCCAACAGACGCCATTGTTTCCTCTACTGGTCCGCAAGTTAGCGTAATCATGGGATCGCGTTCGGATTGGCCGGTGATGCGCGAAGCAACCGCCATATTGGATGAACTTGGCGTCGCCTACGAAGCGCGGGTCGTCTCCGCCCACCGGACGCCGCAGCGGTTGTTCGAATTCGCTCACGATGCAAAACGGCGCGGCGTCAATGTCATCATCGCCGGCGCTGGCGGCGCTGCGCACCTGCCGGGCATGACCGCGTCGATGACCCCACTGCCGGTGATCGGCGTGCCGGTGCAGAGCAAGACGCTTAATGGCATGGACAGCCTATTGTCGATCGTCCAAATGCCGAAAGGCGTGCCAGTGATGACCATGTCGATCGGCGCAGCCGGCGGCGCCAATGCCGGGCTCGCCGCCGCATCGATTATCGCCCTCTTAGATCCCGCGGTCGCTAAAGCGCTCGATGCATGGCGCGCGGCGCAGACCGCGGCCGTACCTGATAGCGTCGAGGACGCATGACCAAGACTATGGGCGATAAGGCGCCTTGCGTCGGGCCGGGCGGCGTTATCGGCATTCTTGGCGGCGGCCAGCTCGGCCGAATGCTTTCCAACGCCGCAAATCAACTCGGTCTATCTACCCATATCTATACGGATAAACCCGGCGCGCCCGCGTCCGCCGTTTCCTCTCTGTCGAGCGTCGCCGCCTATGACGACCTCAATGAACTCGCGGCGTTCGCGGAGACGGTTGACGTCGTCACCTATGAATTCGAGAACGTTCCTGCAGAGGCGGTTCGCGCATTGGACAAAATTGGCGCGACCGTGTTCCCAAACGTCAATGCCCTGGAGACCGCGCAGGACAGGCTGCTGGAAAAATCCTTCGCCAATGACATTGGCGTGCGCACGGCCCCATTCAAGGCGGTCGCCACCATTGATGATCTCGCTGTGGCCGTGAACGCTCTCGGGGCGCCGTCCATCCTCAAAACTCGACGCTTTGGCTATGATGGCAAAGGCCAAGAACGGATTCCCGCAAACGCGTCAACGGCGGCGGACGCCGAGCGTGAAGCGATGCTTACCGCCGCCTGGCGCGCAATCGGCGAACGGCCCGCCATTCTCGAAGGATTTGTCGACTTCGCATTTGAGATTTCGATAGTCGCCGGCCGCGGCCTCGAGGGCGATTTTGCGGCGTTCGAACCACCGCGCAATGTCCATGCCGACGGAATTCTTCGCACCAGCACCGTGCCCTGTGGCGCAGACGCATCGACGGTGGCCGAGGCGGTCGCCGCCACGAAGAAAATCATGGCGACGCTCGACTATGTAGGCGTCATGGCGGCCGAATTTTTTGTGACTGAGAACGGCGACCTATTGCTCAACGAAATAGCGCCGCGCGTTCATAACTCCGGCCATTGGACAATGGACGCGTGTCATTGTTGCCAATTCGAGCAGCACATTAGGGCGATCTGCGGCTGGCCATTGGGAACGACCGACCGCCTCGCCGACGTCACCATGATCAACCTAATTGGCGCAGACGCTGAACAATGGCTCGACTATGCGCGCATGCCGAACGCGACGGTGCATCTCTATGGGAAGGGCGATGCGCGGCCAGGACGAAAAATGGGCCACGTAAACAAACTGTCTCCGTGGAGCGCCAAGGCTTAGCGGTATCGCGCTTTCGCCGCCGCCTTTAATGGCGCTTTCAGGCCTTCGCCGACGCCGCGAAATCGCGCTTTGACTTTTTCGAACTGCATGACGTTTTCGATACGCCGATGCAAAAAGTCGATCGTCGCAGCCATCTCCGGATCATCATCCGCCAGCCATCGCACTTGCGTTGATGAAATAACCCCGGAAAGGATCGCCCGCTTCGTGTAGAAATTTATGTCCGTCGACGTATCGCCGAGACCGCGCCAAATAGCATCCGCCGCTGACCAAGTCATGCGCGCCGCCAGACTATGGCGATAGGGAAACGCCAAGGCGGCCGCCGCCCGCCTCGCAGCTTCTTTGTTGGGAGAAAAATATTCCAGCCGCGCTTTGACGCCAATCGCGACTTTCTCACGGATTTTCGCGTGCTGCGCCTCTTCGCCCGCCAGGGCTAGTTGAGCCGCCGCATCGGCGCACCCTGACCAGAACGCAAGCGCATCGTCGACGCCGTTAGGCCATGCTATCGCCGACTGGGACGCGTCCACTCCAGCATCGACGGCCGCTTGGGACAGCGCTCGACGGGTGAAACCGTCGAAAGCGGCGGCGGCGAGCACTCCCGGCAATAAACGCCGCCTCAAGCAATCCTGGTGATTCTCGCTTGTTGATCTTGTCTCGCCTGGCATGTGAACCCACCGTTGTTCGCGACGCTGTTTCGCGCCGATAAATAGCGCTACGGCTGCTCGAGTCGACGGAAATCCGCCGATTTGTCGCAATTGTCGCAACACTTACCCGCAAAAAGCGCCGCCATTCCCAATCCATCAGGTTTTAGGATGGACAAGCCCTGGAATATTTGATAGCGCCACCGCTCCGCAACTGCTTTGCGACACTTATCAATTGGCGCTGAGCGCCACAGACAACTTCTTAGGGAGAATTTACCCTGGTACAGATCTCGGTCCGTGACAATAATGTCGAACAAGCGCTTCGCGCGCTGAAAAAGAAGATGCAGCGCGAAGGCACGTTTCGCGAAATGAAGCGGCGTAAATTCTACGAAAAACCGTCGGAAAAGCGCGCTCGGCAAAAGGCCGAAGCGGTTCGTCGCGCGCGTAAATTGCTGCGCAAGCGTCTGCAGCGCGAAGGCGCAATCTAAGCAAATGACGGCGCTCACCTGAGCGTAGCGCCGTTACCGGCCCAAGGCTGGCCAAGTACGACGCGTCCATTTCTGGGCGCGTTTTTTATTATCCGAGATTCTGGCGGCCGCTCCGATCCCCACGACACACGGTGGCCAAGGGCATTTGCGCTGCAACACAACAATTTTGCCCCCTGGGCGCTGACAAAATTACCAAATCTTCGCACACTCGGGCTATGGTTAAGACATGGTTTCCTGTGTAAACCTGTCGGATGTTGGCTTTCCGCGGGCGAGACGCGCGTGGCGAGCCTGCAAGGGCGTTTCGAGAATCGGGACTGATTAGGGGGTCGCGTACATGGTGAGTATCAAGAATTGCGCACGGGTCTGCTGCGCTGTTTTAGCTTTAGCATTTGGCCAAACCGCGGTGACCACGCCAGCAATGGCGCAGCAAACCGCTGACGAACCTGGCCTTGACCCGATCTTCGGTAAGCGTCCGCCCAAGCCCGAAGAAAAAATGGGTCCGATGAATGACGACGAATTCGATCAACCGCAGGGTTGGTCGCCGCTGCGCGGCTTTGTCGGCGTTTTGACCTTTCTCGTCCCTGAGACGACCAATCTCAGCCTTGGCGTCGGCCCCTCTTACCAGCCTGACTATTTTGGCTCTGACGACTATGAATTCCGCCCTGACCCACAGGTCTACATCAAAGTCCGGAACTTCTTATTCCTCGATGATGACGGCGCCGACCTCGCCTTGATCGGCTTTTCTGGCTTCGCGATCGGCCCATCTATCCGCGTCGCTGGGCGCCGTCGGGAAGAAGACAACGTCGCGCTGCAAGGCCTTGGCGATATCGGCTTCACGTTTGAGGCTGGCGGCTTTATCGCGACGACATTTCTCGATCGCATGCTCGTCCGCGCGAAAGTGCGGAAAGGCGTAACCGGCGGCCATGACGGTTTGGTGATTGACGGCGCCGGGACAGTGCTATTGTTCACCACGCCGCGCTTCTCCGCCTCGTTATCGGGCCAGGTCTCTTGGGTAGATGACAGCTACGCCGATACCTTCTTTTCGATTACGCCGGATCAATCCGCAGCGTCCGGTCTGCCGATCTACGATGCCGATGCCGGCTTCCGCGACGTTGGCGGCTCCGTGAACGGCTATATCAATATCGGCAAGCGTTGGTCGCTGAACCCATATGTTCGCTACAAGCGGATCTTCAAAGGTTTCGCAGAAACGCCGATCATCGATCAGTATGGGACCCGCGATCAGTTCATCGCTGGCTTCCACCTTATGCGCGAATTCCAATTCGATTTCCTCTAGTCTGACGCCATGGCCGGCGCAGTCCCTTTCCAGAGGACATTCGACCCATAAAAAAGGCGCTCCCGCGGGAGCGCCTTTCTTTATTCGATGATCCGTCAGCTTACGCGGGCTTGCGGAATTTCAACGTCATGCGATCGCTTTCGCCAATCGCTTTGAACGCGGCCGCCTTTTCTTCATCGTCGCCGCTGGTGCCGAGCGACGGCGGCAGGCGCCAAACGATATCGTCATTGGTCGGTACGTCGGCGGCGTTCGCATTGATCTCGCTCGCCTCGACCAATTCAAAGCCGGCGGCTTCGAATGCAGCAATCACTTGCGACTGCTTCATGTATCCATTGTCGCCCTCAGCCCAGACATCGTCATTGCCTTCAGGGCCACGGTGCTGAACGACGCCGACAATGCCGCCTGGCTTCAGGATCGCCATGGTGTCTTGCAAGCCGCTCGTCAGCCAGCCGCCCTCTTCTTCGAAACGGTTCATGTGATGAAGCGAGCGCACGAAGAGGATGACGTCGACAGTGCCCTTAACGTCTTCCGGCACGGCGCCGAAATTAAACGCCGAAACGCCTGCGCCTTTGTCGCCAGCCCATGTCGCGGCCTCAGTCGGCCAAGTGCCAGACCACGCCTCGTGGCGCGCCATCGCTTCTTCATTGGAGAAACGACCGCCAAACAAGCGCCACATATCCACGGCGTAATTCGCGCCGATCAGGCTACCCTCGGGGCCAAGATACGGAAGCAAAATCTTCGAGTACCAGCCGCCGCCAGGCAGAGTTTCAACTACCGTCATGCCTGGCTCGACGCCGAAGAACGCCAAGGTCTCTTTCGGATTGCGATATTGGTCTCGAGCCGCATCATTTTCGCCACGGATGTCGCTTGCCAATACGGCGTCCAAATCGCCAACCAATGACGCTTCGGCGACTTCTTCAACGACCTCTTCAACCGCTTCTTCAACCGGCGCTGGCGCAGCCTCCGGCGCTTCATTTTGACCGCAAGCGGCCAACGCGACCAATGACGCGCCTATCAGAATATTTCTCATTGTCGTCTCCCTTGTGAATTTCGATTTAGCGGTCGCAAAGCGACCGCCATCGTCAGACCTCGAAGCCTAATGGAAGGCTTTGACGATCTCTTCGCACATCTTCTTCGCATCCCCGAATAACATCATCGTGTTGTCGCGGAAGAAGAGTTCGTTTTGCACGCCGGCGTAACCTGACGCCATCGAGCGCTTGATGAACAAGACCGTACCCGCGTTCTCTACATCCAGAATCGGCATGCCGTAGATCGGCGATTGCGGATCGGTTTTCGCCGCTGGGTTAGTGACGTCATTCGCGCCAATCACAAAGGCGACTTCCGACGTGCGGAACTCGGAATTGATATCTTCGAGTTCAAACACTTCGTCATAGGGCACCTGCGCCTCGGCCAATAGCACGTTCATATGACCGGGCATTCTCCCGGCGACGGGGTGGATCGCGTACTTCACCTCCACGCCTTCGGCTTTCAGCAGATCGCACATTTCTTTTAGGGCGTGCTGGGCCTGGGCGACAGCCATGCCATAGCCAGGCACGATGATCACCTTGCTGGCGTTCTTCATCACAAAGGCCGCATCTTCAGCGGAACCTTGTTTGACCGGGCGGTCGTCGCCGCCACCAGCCCCACCGGCCGCGGCGTCTTCACCGCCGAAGCCGCCAAGGATCACCGAGATAAACGACCGGTTCATGCCTTTACACATGATATAGGACAAGATCGCGCCCGACGCCCCTACAAGCGCGCCGGTGATGATCAACGCCATATTCTCAAGAGTGAAGCCAATCCCGGCCGCCGCCCAGCCGGAATAGCTGTTCAGCATCGACACCACCACCGGCATATCGGCGCCGCCGATCGGGATGATGATCAAGAATCCGAGGATGAACGCCACCAGGGTCAACAACGCGAAGACAGTCACCGACTGCTCGCCGCTCATCAGCAAGCCAATCAACAAGAAGATCGTCACCGCTAGGGCGAGATTGATCACATGTCGCGACGGCAGCAAGATCGGCGCGCCCGACATGCGGCCATCCAGTTTCAAAAAGGCGATCACCGAGCCCGAAAAGGTGATCGCGCCAATTCCGGCGCCGAGCGACATCTCCAAGATCGAGCCGGCATGAATATGCCCGACTTCGCCGACTCCGAATGCGCTTGGCGCCAGATAGGCGGCCCAAGCGATAAACACCGCCGCGAGACCGACAAGGCTGTGAAACGCCGCCACGAGTTGCGGCATCGACGTCATTGGCACCCGCTTCGCGATCAAGGCGCCGGGTACGGCGCCGGCGGCGACGGCGAGGATGATCAGCGCCCAGGTGCCGAAACCTTTGTCTTCAAGCACGAAAAGGGTCGTCAGCACAGCGATGCCCATGCCGATCATGCCGAAGCGATTGCCCTGACGAGACGTTTCAGGCGACGACAGGCCGCGCAGCGCGAGAATGAACAAAACGCCCGCGGCGATATAGAGAAGCGGTGGGAGGTTATTCGCCATGATCGATTACCGCTCTTTCTTCTTGTACATCGCCAGCATTCGCTGGGTGACCATAAATCCACCGAATATGTTCACGCTCGCTAGCGATACAGCGACAAAGCCAAAGACTTTCGGCCACAAGCCCGTCGCCGCATCCGCGAGATCCGCCCCCAAAGCGATCAGGGCGCCAACCACAACCACCGACGACACGGCGTTGGTGACCGACATCAACGGCGTGTGCAGCGCCGGCGTCACTGACCAGACGACGTAGTAGCCAACGAAAATCGCCAGCACGAAAATTCCGAATAGGTAGACGAATTCCGATGGCGACGAGAGCACGTCCACATAGGTCAACAGACCGTCGGCGATGGTGCGTGCTTCAGTCGCCGCAGCGGCCGCAGTTTCAGCGCTCGCCGCCGCGCCATCGGCGGCGGTAGCGGCGACGTCAGCTAGTTCGTCCGCGGCTTGGGCGGCTTCTTCAACCGCTTCGCGTTCATTCTGCATGGCCATTCGTGCCCTCTTCAGTTGCCGCCTCGGCCGTTGGGCCGTCCTGATCTTCGACGCTCGGCGTCGCCACTTCTGCTGGCGCTGCGGAAGACGCGAATTGCGGATGCACGATCGCACCAGATTTTGTCAGCGCAACTCCTTTGACGATGTCGTCGTCCCAATCATTAGGGAAAGTGCCACTGTCTTTGTCGAAGAATGTGGAAATGAAATTGAAGATATTGCGAGCGTAAAGCGACGACGCATCCGACGGCAATCGCCCCGCGACGTTTTCAAATCCGACGATCGTCACGCCGCCGACGTCGACCGCTTCGCCTGCTTGGGTCAGAGCGACATTGCCGCCCTGCGCGGCAGCGAGATCAACGATCACTGAACCCGGCGCCATCGATCGAACCATCTCTTCACTGATCAATTTCGGCGCAGGTCGGCCGGGGATCAGTGCGGTGGTGATGACGATATTTTGTTTTTTCACGTGTTCGGCGACGAATTCCGCCTGGCGCGCCTTAAAATCGTCTGACATTTCCTTGGCGTAACCACCTTCGGTCTCGGCCGATTTCATTTCTTCTTCATCGACGGTGACGAAATTCGCGCCAAGGCTTTCGACCTGCTCTTTCGCGGCATAGCGAACGTCGGTGGCGGAGACGACGCCGCCTAGACGGCGCGCGGTGAAGTCCGGCGACGCCCGCGCCCATGACGAACACTTTCGCCGGCGCGATGGTGCCGGCCGCCGTCATCATCATCGGCATTGCGCGTCCATAATAAGCGCATGCGTCGATAACCGCCTTATAGCCAGCCAAATTGGATTGCGACGACAACACGTCCATCGCCTGAGCCCGAGTGATCCTCGGCATTAAGTCCATGGCGAAAAGATCGATTCCCGCCGCCGCGGCTGCTTCTAGCAAATCCTGATTGGCGTGCGGCGCGACAATGGAGATGACAGACTGCCCACGACGGAAGCCGCCGATTTCCGCCGCCGTCGGCGCTTGCACGCGCAAGACGACGCCAGCATCGGCGATCGCCGTGGCGGCATCGGGCGCAATGCTAGCCCCTGCGTCCTCGAATGCGCTGTCAGCGAAATTCGATGTTGCGCCAGCGCCAGCTTCGACGACGACGTCAGCGCCAAGGCCAGCCAATTTCTTGACCGTTTCCGGGGAGGCCGCGACCCGCGTCTCTCCAGGCCTTGTCTCCCTTAAGACGGCAATCTTCATAGTTCCTCGCTTGCATGGCGGCGGATCGACGCCGCAGGTGGTGTTGCCGCGACGAGCGACGGCATACCCGTACAAATATATCCACTCGCGGCGTCATCGCCCGCCGAAGCAGGCGCATATCCGTGCAATCCCGCGGCTATCGCGCGCTAGTGGGAGAAAAACATTTTTACAATGACGTAGACCAATACATGGGTGACCAGCGCGGCGACAAACGCCGTCACTAAGCCATTCGCCATAACAAGATTAGTGAAGAACATGGTCAGCGCCATTGAGAACGGCACGCCCACTTCGCTCGAAGCCCGCATCACCGCTTCGTAGGTTTTGCGATTATTTTCTGCATCCGCGCTTGCTTGCGCATTGTCGTCAGACATCTCATCCTCACGCTTCGTCTTGATCGTTGTTTGACGGATTTCAGCCGCTTCGGCAAGGGTTTCCGCCAACTCAGCCGATTGATTCACCGCCTGAGATTTAGCCAAGAATCGTTGATTTTGAAAGGGTTGGGCTCAGAAACCCGCCCGTATAGGCCAAGACGACAATAACGTCCGCAAGACCGAGATAAAGGCGATCGGCTCCTCCATCATTAAATGATGATGGACGCTGGGAATCTCGATGAATGGAGCGCGTCCCGCGAGATGGCTTTTTTGCGCCTCATACCCCTCGCCCTTGGCGAAAGCGGAATCGCCGCCATAGATAAACGCAAGCGGACACCGGGCGGCGAGAAACAAATCCCGGTCGAAATGGATGTCAAAATTTGAGCCTTGGGCTGGATCGAATTTCCACGACCAACCGTTTTCCCCAGATTTAAGCTCATTGGTCAGGCCTTCACGGGCGATATAATCAACCATATAGGCCGCGTCGCAGGGCTGATTGGGGAGAAAGCGGAATCGGGAAATCGGCTCTTCAATGCTGGCATAGACCCGGTTCTGACGGATTTCGCCCTCATTGCCGTACGGCGACTTTTTCAGGATGGTATAGCCTTCGTCGGGGTCAGGCTTAGCAATTGGGCTGTCGATCACCACCGCGCCGCCAAGCTCGGCGCCGCGTTTCTCCACCGAGGCTAGGGTCATCCAGCCGCCAAAACTATGGCCGATCAAAATCGGTCTGCTGACGTCGCCAACGCCAGTGGCGTCGATGACGGCGAAGATCTCGTCGATCGCGCAATCCAAATTGTAGGATTCGCGCCAATCACTGTCGCCCATGCCTGACATGTCGAATGCGGCGACCCGGTACTCCGACGCCAGAAACGGGGCGAACGGTCGCCACCAATTGCGATGGGCGCGGCCGCCATGCACGAAAATCAAGCCTTTGCGGCCGCGTTCGCCCCATGCCGAGTAACGAATATTCGCTCCAGCGACCTCCACCGCCCCTTCCTCAGAAGGCGCATTGATCGCCCATTCAAACCAATCCGGCGCTGGTGGTTTGCGGCCATTCAAATGCTCCAACGGGCGAATAAGGTCTTTTTTCTTGGCGTCGGTCATAAGATTCTATCCATGCAAGCGGATCGGCGGCGGCGAAAAAAGACCTTATTCGCCCGTTGGAGCATTTGAATACTAAAAATTGGTCATTCGTAAACGCACTCTTAACAGCGGCGCCGTCGAGCTGTCGCGGCGCCCCGGAATGAAACGCTTTTAACGCGATCTTCAGCTGCGTCCGGTATTTCTTCCACAGAAGACAATTCAGGACCTCAGACACGACGATGGCCCAGCATATTCTTATTGTTGACGACGACCCAACCCAACGCCGCCTAATGCAGGCTGTTTGCGAAAAGGCGGGATACGCCACATTCCAAGCAGACACCGGCGAAGCGGCGCTCGCGCTCCTGCAAAGCGAGAACGGTTCACTGGTCAGTTTGATCATGCTTGACCTACGCATGCCTGGTCTTGGCGGCATGGAAACGCTGAAGCGCGTTAAATCCTTGCAAGAGGAATTGCCAGTGATCGTGCTCACCGCCCAAGGCGGCATCGATACGGTAGTCGAGGCGATGCAGAACGGCGCGGCGGATTTCTTCGTCAAGCCGGCGTCGCCGGAACGCGTCGTGGTCTCCATCAACAACGCCCTCAACATGACGACGTTAAAAGGCGAAGTGTCGCGCCTTAAACGGAAGAAAGAAGGCGCGATGGGGTTCAAGGATCTCGTCGGCGACAGTCCGGCTCTGCGCAATGTCGTCCGTCTTGGCGAACGCGCCGCGGCGTCGACCATCCCTATCCTGATCACGGGCGAGTCTGGCGTCGGCAAGGAAATGATCGCTCGCGCCATCCAAGGGTCGTCGACCCGCGCCGGCCTTCCCTTCGTAACCGTGAATTGCGGCGCTATCCCTGAAAACCTCGTGGAAAGCATTCTGTTCGGCCACGAGAAGGGCTCGTTCACCGGCGCGTCCGCGAAACACATCGGTAAATTTCAAGAAGCTGACGGCGGGACGCTATTCCTCGACGAAGTCGGCGAACTGCCCATGGACATGCAAGTGAAGTTGCTCCGTGTCCTACAGGAAGGCGAAGTCGACCCAATTGGCGCAAAACGGCCTGTGAAGGTCAATGTCCGGGTCGTATCCGCCACAAATCGCGACCTCGCAGACGAAGTCGCCATCGGCCGTTTCCGAGAAGACCTATTCTATCGCCTCAACGTGTTCCCAGTGCATATGCCGCCATTGCGCGACCGCATGGAGGACATTCCGGCGCTGATTGAACACTTCATAAAACGCTATAACGCCGAAGAGCGACGCAATGTTCGCGGCGTGCAACACGAAGTTTTGGAAGTCCTCACGCGGCAACCATGGCCAGGCAATATCCGCCAGCTTGAGAACACGATCTTCCGTGCGGTTGTGCTCGCCGAAGGCGCCTACCTTACGGCGGCTGACTTCCCGCTTCTCGCCGCCGAGTTTGAAGCGGCCGGAATCGACAATGGTCCGCCAATGGTGACCGACGAGGACGTCGATCTTGACGAAGACGGCGACTATGACGCGCCGCCGGCCCTACTGGTCGACCATGGCGCGACGGTCGACGCGTTCGAAGTCTTCGATCGCGACGGCAATCTACGGTCGCTTCAGGACATTGAACGCGATCTCATCGAGCTGGCGATCGACACTTATAATGGACAAATGTCAGAAGTCGCGCGCCGCCTTGGCATGGGGCGTTCGACTCTGTACCGCAAATTGCGCGACCATGGATTGACCGTCAAGCGCGCGAGCTAAACGCGCCTAAAACTCGCCGATCGCGCTCAGATATAAGTCAAGCAAGGCTTCTTGCTCCTGGCGATCGGCTTGATCCATCTTCCGTAGGCGAATAATTTGCCGAAGGACCTTGGTGTCGTAGCCCTCGCCTTTGGCTTCGGCGTAGACTTCCTTCATGTCGCCCATGATGGTTTGCTTTTCTTCTTCGAGCCGTTCGACCCGTTCAATAAAGCCGCGCAAGCGTTCCGCCGCGACGCCGCCTGTATTGACGCTGCTTGATTGATCGTCGACCTGCCCGAGAACTGCTCCGTCCGCCATACGCGCTCCATCTTCACTGGACCGCCATGCTAAACCCGCATCGGCGTCGAGAGACAAGCGCTCTCGTCGGTTCTGGGGAAAAATCGGAAAACTTGTACGGCAGAACGGCGGATTGCAAAGGCGTCAAGGCGGAGAGATTATATCTCCTGACCTTCCAGCTTGCTTCGAAGCTCCCGCGCCATCTCGAGGGCGGTTTCGTTATGCGGATGCCAAACGAGCGCGTCTTGGATCATGGCGTGGGCGGTCTCATGATCGCCACGCGCCAGGTAGAGTTCAGCGAGGGACAAACGGGCCTGGAAATGCCGAGGCTCGCGATCGATTGCGGCGCGGTAATCTTCCGCAGCGCCAGCCGCGTTATTGGTCCGGCCACGAATGTATCCCCGCATCATGTACGCTTCCGCAAAGCTCGGCGAAAGCCCGATCACATGGTCCAAAAGCGCGGTGGCGACGGTCCAATCTTCGCGATCGATGCTGATTAAGGCGCGCTTGATCAAGACATCGGCGGTGTCGCTCTGGGAATCCGCCCAAATCATACGAATCCGATCGGCGATCGCCTCGGCGTCATTGGCGTCGCCTTGGCGCAATTCCTCGAACAACCCCTCGAGTCGCGGATCGGTCTGATCAGCGACAGCAGGGGATTGGACGGCGACCAAGGCCGTGAGGACAGCGAGAATAAGCCTCATACCGCAAAACGTAGCCGCCCGAGCGCCGTAATCAAGCTTAAAGGCTTCAAATTGCGGGCGAAATTGGCCTGGGCAGCGAAACCTGTGGTTTCGGCGCCGAAATCCGGCTCGGATAATCGAGGATACGCGGCCAAAATGGCCGATTCAGCCGTTAACCTTGGCGGGCCTTAAACCGCTTTTGGGTCTTGTTGATCACATAGACCCGGCCTTTGCGGCGCACGACTCGGCAATCCTTATGACGGTTTTTCAAGGACTTCAGGGAGCTTCTGACTTTCATCACTCTTCTCAATCGTGCGTTTTAGGTTGGTTTTGAACGCGCGGGGGTACATCCCAAGCCGCCGATTGTCAACTCAGGCCCGGCGCTCGCCGCCAAGTTTCTGCCAATCGAATTGCCGATCCGCCACCAATCGCGAGGTCGACACCGGGTAAACGCCCTTGGATCCAATAATCCACACGGCGAAACCGCCAAAAAGCCCAGAAATAGCCGAGTCCAGCACGTTTAGCCCGCCAGTGAACGCCCCATATGACGGCATGATCAACCGGCTGCGATCGGCAATGAAGCATCGCCGGCGCAGGGATCCATGGGATAGGATTACCCGCGCGCAGGGATGTAAATGGCCAGCCACCTCGCCTGGTTCCGGCGATTCCTTCGGTTCATGGGTGAGAAATAGCCCGCCGAGACGAACCGATTCGCGCACCTCCCCGGCGAAGCGATTACTGGGGGCCGGGTCGTGATTGCCGCGTAACCATATCCACTCGGTCTCGGTCGTTAGCTGCTGCAACATGGCGACATCGTCCTCGGCCATGCGCGCCTCAGCCTCGGGATCGTGAAATGAATCGCCAAGCGAAATCACCGTCGCCGGCCGCCATTGGTCGATGGACTTCCTTAATTGGGCCAAGGTGGCGCGGGTGTCGTAGGGCGGCAGCATCACCCCGCGTCGAGCGAAAGACGAACCTTTCTCAAAATGCAGGTCCGCCACCAGAAGGGTCCGTCGCGCCGGCCAATAGGCCCCGCCACACGGCAAAGGGAATAAGCTTTCGCCATTCACGACGATATTCGGGAATTGGCTGTCGCCCGCCTCACCTGTCATCAAGTCCGTCCTCACCTTTTGGCGCCGCAGCCGCATCTTGTGCAGGGGCCATCGCTAATTTGGCCAACTTTTCTAAATCCGCCTCCGCGGCTTCGCGGAGCATTTCTTCACGCGCCTCGCCAGCCACCGGATCGCGATTGATTTCTAGCATGACCGGTACCGCCAAAGGCGACAAGCGGTCTAAACGTTGGTGCCGCACGCCGCCGCGCACCCGAGCGAGCAGCTCTTGCAATCGTTTCAGATCAAGATAGCCGCCGGCCGCGTCGGCCCAAGCCGCCCGCAATAGAATATGATCGGGTTCATGCTCTTTGAGCACGTCGAAAATCAAATCGGATGAAAACGTCACTTGCCGTCCGGTTTTTTGTTGCCCGGGATAACGGCGTTCAACGAGGCCGGCGATGACCGCGCAATTTCGGAATGTGCGTTTCATCAAAATCGATTGTTGCAACCATGATTCAAGATCGTCGCCGAGCATATCTTCGTCGAACAGGGCGGCCATATCGATGCCGTCCAGAGGTTTGCGCCCCCATACCGACAAAGAATATTCCGTCGCTACAAATCCGAGCGGCTGGGCGCCGGCGCGTTCGAGGCGACGGGTGATCAAGGTGCCGAGGGTTTGGTGCGCTAAGATCCCGTCAAAGGGATAGCACACCAGGAAATGCTTGTTCCTGTTCGGAAAGGTTTCCACCAAGAGTTCATCGACGCCTGGGATGACCGAATTCAGTTTCTGCATTTCCAGCCATTCCCGGATCGGATCCGGCAGGCTCGACCAGGCCGCTTCGTTATGAATGAGGCGCCGTACGCGATCGGCGAGATAGGATGACAAAGGAAAGCGCCCACCGCCCCAAATAGGGATCTTGGGGTCCTCGCCAGGGGCCCGGGTGACGAGAACGTCGGCCCCCATCACCCCTTCGAACCGCAATATTTCACCGGCGAACAAAAACGTATCCCCCGGCGTCATGCTCTCAAAATAGTGCTCTTCCATAGTGCCGAGTTTGCGCCCGGGCCGTTTCGGGCCCTTCGCCGATGTGAGCCGGACGTTCAATGACGCCGACTCAACGATGACGCCGACATTCATGCGGTATTGCTGAGCCGCGCGGCCGTCGCGAATGCGATAGCGGCCGTCCGGATCCTGAACGATCCGCTTAAATCGGTCGTAACGTCGGAGCGCATAGCCGCCCGACGCCGCGAACTCCAAGGCCTCGTCAAAAACATGGCGCTCGAGTTTCGCATAGGCCGAGGCGGCGACGACCTCATGATAAAGATCATCCGCGCTGAAAGGTCCGGCGCAGGCGCACCCCAGAATGTGTTGGGTCAGCACGTCCAGCGCGCCAACGCGCCATGGCTCGCCGTCAAGAGCGCCCTCTTCGATCGCATCCTTCGCCGCAAGGCACTCAAGCACCGAAAATCTGTTATCCGGCACCATCAGCGCCTCGGACGGCTCATTCATTCTGTGATTGGCTCGGCCGATACGTTGGGTCAGCCGGCTAGCGCCCTTTGGCGCGCCGATTTGGATCACAAGGTCCACATCCCCCCAATCTATGCCTAGATCAAGCGTCGACGTGCAGACCACGGCGCGTAGATCGCCACGGGCCATGGCAGCTTCAACTTTGCGACGCCGTTCGACATCGAGGGAGCCATGGTGCAAGGCGATGGCCAGACCGTCGTCATTAAGATTCCAAAGCGCTTGGAACGTCATCTCCGCTTGGCTACGGGTGTTGACGAACACCAGCGTCATGCCAGCGGCCTTGATCGCTTCATAAACGTCTGCCCATGCGTGGCGAGCCGAATGCCCAGACCAAGGAATCCGGTTTTCCGAATTCAACACCCGGACACGGGCCGCCGCGCCGCCCTCCGCCCGAATCAACCGCGCCCTCGGTTCTGCGCCCTTGGCCGAGACGGACGGCGGCGTCAGGTAATCGAGCAACGCATCAGGTTCCGGGACGGTCGCGGATAAACCAACCAATCGCACGCCCGGGGCGATACGCCGTAATCGCGCGAGGCCCAGGGACAAAAGATGCCCGCGCTTAGTATTGGCGAACGCATGCAACTCATCCAGCACGACGGCTTGCAAGTTGGCGAAATAATCCGCCGCGTCCGGTTGCGCCAATAGTAATGCCGTTTGTTCTGGGGTCGTCAGCAAGATGTCAGGCGGTGTCGTCTTTTGCCGCTGCCGTCGCGCTGGCGGCGTATCGCCAGTCCGCGTCTCCACCTTGATCGGCAATTCCATGTCCGCGATCGGCGTCTGCACATTGCGGGCGATGTCCACGGCCAAAGCTTTGAGCGGCGATATATATAGGGTGTGCAGGCGCGCGACCGGCGCTGGGCTCGCCGCAAGATCGATTAGGCTTGGCAAGAACCCCGCCAAGG
>CAYWWL010000003.1:0-24514 GCA_964461925.1 uncultured Caulobacterales bacterium
GCCGACCGACCCTCCCGGCGGATTTGCAAACACCGCCTTCGGAATAACGGCGTAGTCCATCTGTTGGGGATTGTCGTTATAGACAGTTTCCGCGAACGCCGCGCCCTCGCGGATGGCCACCGGCGTCAGATTGACCCGATCGGTGACGTCGCCGACGGCGTAAATGTTATCGACCGACGTGCGCGACCATTCGTCGACTTTGATCGCGCCATTCTTCGCCATGTCGACGCCCGCCGTCTCCAGGCCAAGGCCCTCCGTCGCCGCACGACGCCCGACCGCCCAGAACACCAGATCGGCGTCCAACACCGTTCCATTGGACAGGTGCACTTTTTTGGCGGCCAAAACCGACTGGTCTTGGTCGACGCTTTCGATCTTGTCGAACACCGCTTGGGTGATCACGCGAATGCCTTGGCGCTTCAGCTCAGCATGGACTTGGACAGAAATATCGCGATCGAAGTAACGCAAAATATCTTCGCCGCGGTACACCAGACAGACCTCGGCCCCGAGCCCCTTAAAAATGCAGGCGAACTCAATGGCGATATAACCGCCGCCGGCGACCACCACATGTTTTGGAACGTCAGGCAGGTGAAACGCTTCGTTTGAGGTAATCCCAAGATCATAACCCGGAATGGTTTCGTCGCGCCATGGCGCGCCGCCTGTTGCGATAAGAATGCGTTCGGCGGTGACGTCCCGGCCTTCGTCGACCAGATGCACGGTGTGTTTGTCTTTCAAGACCGCGCGGGTCTCGAAGATATCTGCGCCGGCGTTTTTCAAGTTACGGATATAAATGCCATTGAGGCGATCGATCTCGCTGTCTTTGTTTTCGATCAGCTTCGACCAGCTAAAGCCGGTCTCCGCGGCGGACCATCCATAGCCGCCAGCTTCATGGAACATACGGCCATATTCGCTCGCATAGACGAAAAATTTCTTCGGCACGCATCCGCGAATAACGCACGTGCCGCCAACTCGATATTCCTCCGCCACGCCGACGCGCGCGCCATAGCTTGACGCAAGCCGGGAGGC
The DNA here is from genome assembly GCA_964461925.1 of uncultured Caulobacterales bacterium. Taxonomy (GTDB): domain Bacteria; phylum Pseudomonadota; class Alphaproteobacteria; order Caulobacterales; family Parvularculaceae; genus MED-G105. The sequence goes on from CAYWWL010000003.1 coordinate 1,024, forward strand.
GCGCACGCCACCGCTGCCGGCGCCGATCGTAAATAAGTCGTAATCGAACTTGGTCATCGTATTATTCGCCCCGTTAAGATCGGTCACACCGGCATAAAGCCGATGCCCGATTTGAAGCGCGCGTCATTGAACTCCATGACTTCGCGCGTGAAGGTTTCGAGAAATTCTTTGTGAATTGCTTCGTAGACCGGCGTCAGCTTTCCCGTAAATTCAATGGGAATACGGATCTTTGGCCGCGCCGCGACGAACACGTCGAATGAATCGCCAGTGACTTCGACGCCGATGGCCGTCCGCAGCCATAGGGCGCCCGCATCGTCTACATTCCCAACGATAAGCGACAGCCCGAAACGGACCGGCTCAAGAATAATCACGTCGCGTTGGGAGAAGGAAAACGCCTTGTCGCCGTAGTTCTCGCGTGGGTCGAATGGCCCCTCCGCCGGCACCGAACGCACGCAGGCGGCGTCGCACCCTTCGAACGCGTGAAAGCCGCGTATGATTTCTTCCCCCAAAGCCCGGCATTTGACGAGATTATGAAACGCCGCGTCACCATAGGCTCTAATCGCCGCGCGTAGTTCGTCGTACTTGGTGTCCGTCATTCGCCATCCCTCGTTGCCTTTTTAGACCAGCGCGACCGAGCGCAAGCAAGCGTCGTCGCAATCACAAAACCAAGATTGTCCGATTTACGCCCGCGTCAATCGTTCTACGCCATTTGGGCCGCAAAGAATGGCTTCATCCGCGAGGTCGATGAATAGTCCCGTCTCGACCACCCCGGCGATCGCTCGTAGCTCGCGATCTAAACGGCATGGTTCCGCGATGCGCCCGAGCGCGCAGTCGACGATATAGCGGCCTCCATCGGTCAAGAACACGCCTTCGCGATCCCGCCGCGGGCGCAATTGCATGTCGACGCGATCGAAACCGTTCGCGGCGAACACGTCCCGCGCCGCCTTCATTGTCACGCCCCAGAAGGTCGGATCGATCTCGATCGGCAAAGGAAACGCGCCGAGCGCCGTAACTTTTTTTGAAGCGTCAGCGATAACCACGAACCGGCGGGCGGCCTGTGCGACGATTTTCTCCCTAAACAGCGCCCCGCCGCCGCCTTTGATCAGATTGAGGTCGCCGTCGACTTCATCGGCGCCGTCGACGTCGATATCGATTACTGTGCCTTCATCAGGTTCGATCAGAGGCACGCCAGCGCGCATCGCGGCGGCGGCTGATTCTTCACTTGTCGGGACGCCGACAATATCGAGCCCATCTTTCATTCGCGCGCCAAGCAGATCGATGAAGTGCGCCGCCGTCGATCCTGTGCCGAGACCCACCGTCATGCCGGTTTCGATAAGGTCGGCAGCGACCGCAGCCGCCCGCTTTTTGTCTTCGCTTGCGCTCATTTGGACGTATTCCCTCCCGTCGGATTAGTCGGACTTATTGGCGCGGCGGAATTTTCCCGCCCAGTTCGGAATATCCGATTGCCGCCCCCGGGCGACAGCTAAGGCTTCGTCGGCGACATTCTTGGTGATGACGGATCCCGAACCGACATACGCGCCGGCGCCAATCGTCAATGGCGCGACGAGCGAGGAATTCGAGCCGATAAACGCGCCGGCGCCGATCTCCGTCCGGTGCTTACGATAGCCGTCGTAATTGCAAGTGATCGTCCCAGCGCCGATATTCGCGCCGGCGCCGATGGTCGCGTCGCCAATATAGGTCAAATGCGACACAGCGGCTTTGGCGCCAATGTCGGCGTTTTTGACTTCGACGAAATTTCCGACCTTTGCGCCCGCGCCAACCGACGCGCCGGGCCGTAGTCGCGCCATTGGGCCAACATTCGCGCCTTCGCCAATGTGAGCCGCCTCAATATGGCTGAACGCCTTGACGCGCGCCCCGGAGGCGACGCTGACGCCTGGGCCAAAGAAGACGCTTGGCTCGATGACGACGTCTTCGCCAATTTCGGTGTCGTAGGAAAAGTAAACCGTGTCCGGATCGATAAGCGTGACGCCGGAAATCATCGCCTCATTGCGACGGCGCGTTTGATAGATCTTTTCCGCGACGGCGAGCTCAAGCCGGGAATTGACGCCCAAGACCTCGTCTTCGTCCGCCTCGACGATGGCGCACCGACCGCCCTCGCCGCGGGCGATCGCAGCAAGGTCAGTCAGATAGAATTCGCGTTTCGCATTGTCGTCCGTCAACTGCGGCAGTCCGCGGCGCAGAAAATCAGCGTCAAACGCCATCACGCCTGAGTTCACCAAGCGAATTATCAACTGTTCCGGATCTGCGTCCTTGGCTTCGACGATAGCCGCCAAATCGCCATTGTCGTCCCGCACGAGACGTCCATACGCGCCCGGATCGTCCGGCGTGAATCCGAGAACCGCAACCTTCGCCCCAGCGGCGACTTCAGCTCTTAATTGGCCGAGCGTCTCGACGCTGACGAATGGCGTATCGGCATAAAGAACGATCACGACGCCGTCGAAGCCTTCGATCGCAGGCGCCGCGCACTTTACCGCATCGCCGGTGCCGCGCGGCGGCGATTGCACCGCTACGAACACGCCCTCGTCGATCGCCGTAGCGGCGTCGCCGACCTCAGGGGCGTGGTCGCCGATGACGATCGCGCGGCGGCGTGGCTGCAGCGCCGCCGCCGTCGCCATGACGTGACCGAGGAGAGATCTGCCGGCCACCTGATGCAGCACTTTCGGCAATGTCGATTTCATCCGTGTACCGTGCCCTGCGGCGAGTATCAGGGTTGCGGTCTCAATGTCAGCCATGAAGGACTCCGGTTATCAGCGGGTCATTGTGCGCCCTTCTTTCCATGTTCCCGCGACGCCCGCAATCCACTGGGCCGTCAAGCGGAGCATTTTCCGGTGTCGAAGGACGGTGAATTCCGCTAGGACGCTTCATCGACGCCTGCGCGCAAGGAGACAACCACGTGAGCACGACGCTGACCGACATTGCGGTGATCTTCGACCTAGACGGGACATTGATCGACACCGCAGGCGACCTGACCGCCGCGATGAATCACGTTCTCGCCCTGGAAGGGCTACCGACGCTGCCAGTCGAGCGCGTACGCCATATGGTCGGCTTTGGCGCTCGGGCGATGCTGAAGGAGGGATTTAAGGCCGCCGGCGAATTATTGGACGATGGGGCGGCGGACCGTCACGTGGCGACGTTTCTCGACTACTACACCAACCACATCGATGAACATTCAGCGCCGTTCGAGGGCGCGATCGAGACAATCGAATCATTGCGTCGCGACGGCGCAAAGACGGCCATTTGCACCAACAAGCGCGAAGCGCCCGCGGTTCAACTGATGTCCGCCCTTGGCCTCGACCATCTTTTTGAAACAATTGTCGGCGGCGACACAGCCGCCGCGCCAAAGCCCGATCCGGCGCCAGTGACGCTATGCCTAACGCGCTGCGATCGGGCCCATGGCGTCTTTATTGGCGATAGCGACACCGATTTACGCGCCGCTGAAAACGCCGGCATGCCAAGCGTTTTCGTTGATTTTGGATATGGCCCAAGCACCTTTGCCAGGCGCGCAAACGCGACTATCTCGCATTACGCCGATTTGCCCGCCACCATCGCGACGATACTTGACCGTCGCTAGCGCATTACCCAGGCCGGCGAAACATGGAGCGCTTACGCGTCGACCATAAGGTTGCGCCGTGGCATGCCATTGACCATGTCGCTGCGGACATCCGTCCGCGCCGATCGCATGGTTGAGACGAAGCCCTCTGGTCGTAGATCGACTTCTACGTCGAAGCCTTTCTTGCGCCAATAATCGCGGATTTTAGCAGCAATTCTATCTGCACCTTCGTGATTGCAGTGGTCAGCCATTCATAACCTCATCGCGGTTGGAAACAAATGTATGGGCGGGAGAATATAAGCTGCACTAATTATTTCAAGTGAAAAGTGAAAAGAATAAGAGCATATTGTTTCAAATTTACCGTTGAAAATCGGGGGTTTTTGCTGCACTGCAAAAAACCTATACATTTTCACACTTCTGTTTTATAAGTTTCACAAATAAAATGAGGGGATCCCATGTCGGAACCAGATCTTTCGGTCGACGACAGCGAAAATCTATCAATCGGCGAGCGGATTCGACTGGCGCGAAAGCACGCCGGGCTCAATCAGACGGCCTTGGCGATCCGGGTGGGCGTCAGCCAGCCAGCAGTGGCGAATTGGGAAGCCGGGGTTCATGACCCGCGGCGCTTGATGATCGCCAAAATATCCTCAGCCCTTGGCGTGTCGCCGAATTGGCTTGCGGGCGGCCGGCGCTCTACGACGGAACTCGATAAGCATCCTGCGGCGGCCTATATCCGCCGGCCAGTTCAACACACGCCGGTCGTCAGCCTGTCCAACGCCATGCGGATATATGAGGACCCGGATATCGACCCCCATTCTTTCGCCGAGGACTACATCCCAGTGACCATCGGCGCGCCGAGGGTATTCGCTTTCTTCGCCGACGACCCGGCGATGGATCTAGCGTTTCCGAGAAATACGCTCGTGGTGATCGACTTCGCCGATCGTCGACCCGCCGATGGCGGTTATGTCCTCGCATGCACTGACGATCTGCCGATCTTGCGGCAATGGCGCACCGAGCCGAATCGCCTAGAGCCGTGCAGCAGCCAGCCCCACGACACGATCTATTTGAAAGAACCGCCGCACATTATCGGCTGCGCGCGGGTTTCGATCCGCATTCACTAATGGATAGGCGCTGCTTACGCGGCAGTATCTTCAAGCGTCCGTTTGAGCTCAGGCAGGACTCTATGGGTTTCAGCGAACGCTTGCCGCAGACCCTTCATCAACGCGGGCTCGACGCGCCCCTCCACCGCGGCGGCCTCGATTTCTTGACAGACGCCAGCCAATGGCCGTGCGCCAATATTCAGGCTCATAGACTTCAGCGCGTGCGCCGCCTTGCGCATGGCGTCTAGGTCCTGCGCTTGCATCGTCTTCGCTAGGTCAATGATCGATTCTTTGGAGTGAGTTGCGAACAGGTCTAGCGCCCGAACGGCGAGATCGCCGGCGCCGGCGTCCATCCGACGCAATTCATTCACCACGGACATGTCGAACGCGCGACTAGCCGCTTCGATAACCGGGCCTGCGGCCTCTGTCTCCGCCTCTGTCTCTGTCGCCGGCTCGATCTTTCGCTCGGACGCAGATGATGGCTGCGCCGCTGCACCGGTCTTCAAGTACTTGCCAAGCGCGCCGGCAAGCATGGCGATCGTGAACGGCTTGGTCAGGTAGTCATTCATCCCCGCCTGCTGCCAGTCATTGTCGGGACCAGCGACATGGGCGGTCAGCGCGAGGATTGGCAGCGGCTCGCGAGCCTGCTCGCGCTCCCAAGCGCGAATAGCGGCGCTCGCTTCAAAGCCGTCCATGCGCGGCATCGAACAATCCATTAGCACAAGATCAAAATCATTGGCCTGCACCGCTTCGAGCGCTTCCTGGCCGTCGTTCACCACCATCGGATCCAGCCCAAGGCGGCGCAGCGCTTCTTCGACGACTTCGCGATTGACCGGGCTGTCGTCAGCGGCGAGCACCCGCTGACCGATGAACGTGCGCATTTCATGGCTGGCCTCGGCCACGCCGCTAACGGCGTCGCTGCCACGCAAACGATCGTCAAGAGCGCGTTCGAGCTGCGCGAAGACATCGGTGCGCGAGAACGGCTTGATCAGGAGATCGTCCGCGGCCCCGCCTAGAAGGACCTGATTTGGCACCGCATCGCCTAATTCGCTGACGCAGATACGGATTGGCACCCAACTCGTCTCCCCATCGCGGCGGAAGCGTTCAAACTCTTTGAGAAACTCCGCTGACCCGAAGACAAAGTCTGCATACGACGCTTGATCGGCGAATATATCCTCAGTGGCCAGCTCCACGACCTGGGCCGCGATGCCAGCTTCTTCCAGGTAGCGCGTGATCATCACGCTGCTCGCTCGACCGGGCGCGGCGACGATCGCCGTTTTGCCGATTGGCGCGCTTAACACGCTCGGCGCCGGCTTCATCACCTCCGTGGGCAAGGTGAAATAAAACCGCGATCCCTTGCCTACTTTCGAGGTGACGCCGATCTCGCCGTTCATATGATGGACCAGCTTTTGGCAGATCGCCAATCCCAAGCCCGTTCCGCCGAATTTACGCGTCGTTGTTTGATCGACTTGCGAGAACGCTTCGAATACGCGGCTTTGCTTAGCATAGGGGATGCCGACGCCGGTGTCCGACACGGAAAATTCGATCACGCATGCGCCGTCGGCGCTCGGCAATCGCTTGGCGGTGACGATGATGCTGCCTTCTTTGGTGAACTTCAGCGCGTTGTTCACGAGGTTGGTCAGGATTTGGTTCAAGCGCACCGGGTCACCAAGGAATTGCTCCGGCACCCCCGGTCCGACATAAGCGGTCAGGTCAACACCGGCAGAGCTCGCCTGCTCCCAATATAAGCCGATCACGTCATTGATCAGCTCAATCGGATTGACCGGGATCGCCTCGATCTCAAGCCGCCCCGCCTCGATCTTCGAGAAATCAAGGATGTCGTTGATGATGGTCAATAGGCTCTGGCCGGATTTGACAATCACGTCTGCGAAACGCTTTTGACGCGGCGGCAGCGTCGCATTGGTCAATAACTCCGCCATCACCAACATGCCGTTCATCGGCGTTCTAATTTCGTGGCTCATAGTCGCCAGGAACTCCGACTTGGCGAGGCTCGCCTCTTCAGCCGTCTCCTTGGCGATCTTCAGTTCATTCGTTTTTTTACGAACGATCTTTTGAAGGTTCTGTTGTTGCGCCAATAAACGCGCGTCACGCTCCTGAATCTCATAGAGCATTTCATTGAACGCGTCCGCCAGATCGCCGGTTTCGTCGGAACTCATGCGCACGGCCCGTCGACCGAAATCGCCGGTGCGTCGCACGGCCTGCATCACCCGCGATAGCTCAATGATCGGCCGAGTAATCACCCGCTGCATGCGCAATGCGATCAGCAAGCCAAGCGCGGTTGCGAAGCCAGCGGCGATCATCGCGTCCCAAAGCAGAGCGCTGATATGATAGATCAAAGGCGGATTGAGGATGACGATCGTCAATTCCCCAAGCTGACGGTCGCCGTCAATAATCGGCGCCGACGCGGCGATCGAACGGCTCTCGAAGAGGTCGGTCTTTTGCGCTTTAGCCTCAGGATCGAAGGTGAAATTCGGATCGACCGATGCCGTGATCAACTCGCCGTCGGCGCGGCGTACGCGGACATGGACGACATGCTGCACCCCAATGATCGATTGCAATCCCTGTTCGATGGACTGCCGATCCGCGTCGGCCATGGCGCTTGGCAACATCGATGCGTAGAACCGAGTCGTCGCTTGCAGACGCCATGCTTCGTCAATGCCGTAATTTCGCACTTCGCGCCAAACTGACGAGCCGCACGCGACAAGCACGGCGCCGAAGATCGCGGTAATGACGAGCAGGGTCAGGCGACCGCGTAGGGTTTGGCGAACAATGGGCACGGAACTCTCTATCCGGAACTGCGAGCCATGGATTTACGCTTAAATTGTTTGCGATTTCCTTGCCGACCGTCTCAAGTCGCTTGCCGGCGATTAAGCAATCGCATTCGTCTGCGTAATCGGAAATTAAACCAATTGGACCTATTTTTTGGCCGTTAGGCGGCGATCGCATTCGAGCGTTCGTTCATTTTTCGGTAAGCATTGGCGGATCCAAGCTCTCTTATGGCGCACCAAGCAAAAATCCTCGTTGTCGACGATGACCCGATCATGCGCGAGCTCGCCGCAGCGAAATTGACTGACGCTGGCTATGGCGTGGTGACCGCGACCGACGGCGCCGACGCGATGTCGGTTATCGCCAACAATCAATTCGATCTTGTCATTGTCGATCTCGAAATGCCGCGCATGACCGGCTACCAGGTCACCGAACAAATGCGCGCCGACCCGGCGACGGCGACGACCCCTGTCATCGTGATCACCGGCAGCGATCACGCGAGCGCTGTCGAGCAGGCCTTCGCCGCTGGCGCGACGTCGTTCATCGCCAAGCCCGTGAATTGGTCACTGCTGGCGCATTCCGTGAAATTCGTTCTGCGTGCCGCGCAGGATGAGCGCGATCTGCGCACGGCCCGCGATCAGGCCGAAGCTGGGGCGCGGTTCAAAGACAGCCTTATGTCGTTGATGAGCCATGAACTGCGCACCCCGCTCAACGCCATTATCGGTTTCGGCCAGATCCTCGGCGAGCAATTCGAAAAAGACTGCGACAATCTCCACCGTGAATACGCCGACTACATCGTCGAGGGCGGTAAGCGGTTGCTGAATTCGGTCTCTGACATGCTGTTGGCGTCGGATGCGCGGTCGGGGCCGATCGACATCAACGAAGTCGACTGCACGGTCCAAGATCTCGTAACACTGGCGATCTCATCGTGTGAAAAGAACGCCGAGATCGCGAACGCGTCAATCAAACTAGCGATCCAGGATCCAGAACTTGAAGTGCGTTGCGACCGGCAACTCATCGCCCGCGCACTCGGCAAACTCATCGACAATTCGATCAAGTTCGCCCATCAGAAAGTCGACGTCGTGATTGGCGCGACCCAAACCCCTGCTGGCGATATCGCTTTTGTCGTCAAGGACAATGGGCCGGGGATCGAAGCGGATAAACTGCGCGTCGTCACTCAACCCTTCACCCAGTCCGACATGTCATTGCGTCGATCGAAAGAAGGACTAGGGCTCGGACTGCCGTTGGTGCAAGCTATCGCAGCTGCTCACAATGCGAAGTTCAAACTCGATGCGACGCCAGGCGGCGGCGCCTGCGCAGTAATTTTGCTGCCGAAAGATCGCGTCATCACCACGCCAGCGGCTACCAAAGTCGCCTGATCTTTTTCGCTTTCATCGCTCACATCTTAATCCGCGACCTTAAGCGTGGCATTTTTACACCGCGCACGGAGAAATTATGTCGCGGCGAGACTTGATCTCGCGCTGACCTTTGCCCAAGACAAAAAATACGTCATTATTGTCGTCACCATCAATACCAGTATTTTTTATTCTGAACGACATCAATTTTACAATTGAATAATTATGAAAATGGCAGATCATGAAATACTCAAACCCGGCGTATCACGCGCCAGCTAAGACGCCTCTCGCAAAGCATTTGTTGATTGGAACGGCGTTCACCGCCATCGCTGCGAATATAGGATACGCCCAGTCTCTAAGCGACGAAATCATTGTGACGGCGCAGCGCACTGAGCAATCCCTCCAGGACGTGCCGATCGCCGTTTCAGCGTTTAGCGGTGACGACATTGCGGATCGCCAGCTGGAAAGTTTCACGGACATACAATTTAATACGCCGAACTTCGCGTTCAGTCGAACGCAGTTCACCACGTCAACGATTTCGATTCGCGGCATTGGCGCCCTCGCCGTGGCGGCGTCTTCGGAGCCCTCGACGTCGATCCATGTAAATGAAGTTTATATTTCGTCACCACGCCTGTTCGAAACCGAGTTCTTTGACATTGAACGCTTAGAAATCTTGCGCGGTCCCCAAGGCACGCTTTTCGGGCGGAACGCAACCGGCGGCGTCATCAATGTGGTGACGGCGAAAGCGAACCCTGACGAAGCTGAAGCCTATATTGACGTGGAATACGGCGATTATGACTCGTTAAAGCTTCAAGGCGCCGTGAACGCGCCCTTGACGGAAACCTTGGCCGCACGTTTCGCGGGCACATGGATTAAGCGCGACGGCTATACGGAAAACCTATATACCGGCGAGGACATCGACGATCGCGATATTTACGCATTGCGCTTTTCTACGCGATGGTTGCCAACGGAAAACACGACGGTGGATGTGACCGTCAGCCATATGCGCGAAGACGACAACCGCGCGCGCTCACAAAAACAAGCTTGCGCCGATGGTCCGCTTAAGACACTTCTCGGTTGCCAACCAGGAATTCCGCGCGATTATGGAATCGCCAGCGATCTGCGTTCGACTTTTTTTGCCGGCGTTTCGCAAGAGACGTATTCGGCCCTCTTTCTCGATCTAGGCGCATCGCCGGAAGAAGCCGCCGCTCTCGGCCAAGCCTACGGTCTGTTCAGCATCGCCGACCCAGATTTCGACGTCGATGGCGAGGATCGACCCACGGACCTGCGCCAAGTCTATATGGACACTTCGCCCCAATACGAAGCTGACGAGACCGTCGTTCTCTTGAACGCCAAACATGATTTCGAAACTTTCTCGGTCAAGATCAACGCCGGCTGGGGTCAATCCACCATCGACACTTTGGTTGATTTTGACGCTGGCGTCGGTCCGGAATTAACGCCGCCGCCTGGCGTTTTCCTGATCCCCGCCCTTGAACGCGTTTACGGCGACGGAACCTTCCTGCTCTCCGACTTCGACACCGGCATGTTCGATGATCCCGATGGCTTCGTCGGCTCAATTGGCGGCAATACAAAAGACGCATCCAATCGGTTCATGGCCGTCGATCGATCCGTCGGCGAGTCCGAGTACTGGTCGGTGGAAGGGATCGTCGCTTCCGACTTCGACGGTCGGCTCAATTTTTTGCTTGGCGCCAGCTATGGCGAACGCACAAGCCAGGCGGATTATGGCACCGCCACCAATGCATTTGACTATTTCACCCGCACAATCGGCACCTTGGCGGTGCTTTCAGGACTTGAGGCGGCGGCGCAAGAGGCCGCATTGGCGGGACAAATCGACCTCGCCCAGGCCCTGGCGGCGCAGGCGGCCGAAGCGGCGGAGACGGGATATTCTGCGTATACGCCCTATTTTTACAACGACTCTGAGGACGTATCCCTGGAGACCCTCGCCTTTTTCGGGGAAGTCTATTTCGACATTACCGACACTCTGCGCCTCACGGGCGGCGTTCGTCACAACCGAGACTCGAAAGGATCCCGCGAACGCCAAGTCCTCTTGGCGAGCCTCGGCGACGGGGTTGAAACGCCATTCGTGCCGTTTGGCACGCTCTCCGTCGCTGATCTGTTGGACAGCGATCCTGAAACCGAAGGAACGCCCGGGGCGGTCGCGGATTTCATCGTCAATGAAGGCGACTTCAACGCGACCACCGGACGCGGCGTGCTGCAATGGACGCCCACGCCGACCCAGCAATACTACGTCTCCTACACGCGCGGCTACAAGCCCGGCGGATTTAATCCGCGATCGGATATACTAGATATCGTTCAGACATACGGCGCGGAAACCATTGACGCAATTGAGATTGGCGCAAAGACGAATCTTTTCGACGGCGTCGTCCAAGCCAACCTCACCGGGTTTTACTACGATTATGGCGGTCTGCAGATTTCCCGCATCGTCGCCAATTCCTCGATCAATGACAATGTCGACGCCACCAGCTGGGGCCTTGAAGGCGAATTCGTGGTCCGCCCGACGGATCGGCTTACGCTGAATCTCAGCGCGTCCTATTTGAACACGCAGATCGGCGACGTTACTTTAGTCGATCAACGCAATCCGACCCAGTTCGAAGAAGGCGTCGATCTGTTTCTCGATCTCACCAATGGCTCGAATTGCGTGATTGACAATAACGGCGCGCCGAGTCTGGTCGGCGCCGTGATCCCGTCGAATTTCTTCTTCTGCTCGGCGTTGGGGGATGTCGTCGCCGCGGTGAACGCTGGCAGCGGCGGCGCGACCAATTACGAAGTATTGCCCGATGGCGGCGTGCCGGTGAGCGTCGAAGGCAATCGACTGCCCGGGTCGCCGGAATTCCAACTTGCAGGCGGCGTGCAGTATGAATTCGATCTCGGCAAGTTCACGCTGACGCCGCGGCTCGACGCTTATTATCAGACCGAATTTTATTCGAACCTCTTCAATACCGACGCCGACCTTATCGACGGCTATGCATACCTCAACGGCCAGGTCCGTTTTGAGCCCAAGGAAGGCGCTTGGTATTTGCGGGTCTTTATGCAGAACATCACCGACGAGGACGCCATCACCGGGCAATTCGACGTTGGCCAAGGCGCAGGGAATTGGACCAATGTGTTCCTGCTCGAACCGAAGCGGTGGGGCGTCGGCTTTGGGATGAAATTCTGAAATCTGTTTGACTGGCGAGGCTGAGTGGGGATGTTTCCGACAAGCGTCATGTCTCAGTAGGCCTCAGCACGGCGGGCGATCTAAAGAACGCTCGATAGTCCTTATCCAAATGTGGAGTCAGCTCCACATTTGCCCGCTAGCCGGGCGCAATTGGTTCGCCAAGTTTGTTCGCCTAACAAGTGTGGTTAATCCCCCTTTAAATACTTTCCAATAATTCAATTTTGTCCGTGGGCGGCGTCATCCTTTTGCGCTGCAGCATGGAAGTCTTTGTTTTGTTGTATTTTTGCATCTTTGGAAAGTCTCGACGCTTGGCGAAGCAGGTGAGCACTGGACGCGCCGCTGTCGACCGTCGAATAGTTCAATTGGAAAGTTGCGGCGTAATCGCTGCTTTTTAAATCGCCCCGACCAGGGAGGGGCATAAACAGGGGTCGTATCAAATGAAAAAATCCAACCTTTTGACGAAACAGCTGCTTGCAGGGGTCGGCGTCGCCGCTCTGTGCAGCGTGGATGCGTTCGCGCAATCGCTGAGCGATGAAATCGTCGTGACTGCACAGCGGACCGAACAGTCGCTGCAAGACGTTCCGATCGCCGTGTCCGCATTCGGCGGCGACGACATCGCCGATCGTCAGCTCGAAAGCTTCACCGATATCCAATTTAACATCCCGAACTTCGCGTTCAGCCGGACCCAGTTCACGGGTTCGTCGATCTCGATCCGCGGCGTTGGCGCTCTCGCGGTTGCGGCCTCTTCCGAGCCATCGACCTCGATCCACATCAACGAAGTCTTCATCAGCGCCCCGCGTCTGTTCGAAACGGAATTCTACGACATCGAACGGCTTGAAATTCTGCGTGGCCCGCAAGGCACGCTGTTCGGCCGTAACGCAACCGGCGGCGTGATCAACGTGATCACGGCGAAAGCCAATCCTGATCAAGTCGAAGGCTATGTCGACGCTGAACTAGGCAACTACAATTCGAAAAAGCTTCAAGGCGCCATCAACCTGCCGCTGACGGACACCCTGGCGACCCGCTTCGCCGGCACCTTCATTAAGCGCGACGGCTACACCGAGAACCTTTTCGACGGCCAAGACATTGACGACCGCGACATCTATTCGGTTCGCTCGTCGACCCGCTGGCTGCCGACCGAAAGCACCACGATCGACTTCACCGCAAGCTATATGCGTGAAGACGACAGCCGCGCCCGCTCGCAAAAGCAGGCTTGCGCCGACGGCCCGGCAAAAGCGCTTCTTGGCTGTCAGCCAGGGGTTCCGATCGACTTCACCTCGTCGGCTGACCTGCGCGCCACGTTCTTCGCAAACGCTTCGGTTGAAGCGATTGGCGCGATCACCGGCTCGCCGGCCGCTGGCGCAGGCTTCGGCTTGTTCTCGCTGGCCGATCCGACCTTCGACTTCGACGGCGAAGCCCAACCGGCTGACCTGCGTCAAGTGAACGTCGACACGACGCCGCAATACGACGCTGAAGAAACCATCTTCCTGCTCAACGCCAAGCACGACACCGAACGGTTCTCGTTCAAGCTGAATGCTGGCTGGGGCAACTCGAAAATCGCCACCCGCACCGACTTTGACGGCGGCGTTGGCCCGATCCTGACGCCACCTGCCGGCTTGGCGACGGTGCCTGCGCTGGCAGCGTTGTTCGGCGACGGCATCTTCCCTGTGTCTGATTTCGACACTGGCGTGGAAGGCCCAAGCGACGGTCTCGTCGGCGTGATCGGCGGCAACATCCAAGCCGACTCCAACCGCTTCGTCGCCATCGACCAATCGATCGGCGAAACCGAATATTGGTCGGTTGAAGGCATCGTCAATTCCGACTTCGACGGCCCGCTCAACTTCCTGCTCGGCGTCAACTACACCGAGTCAGAAGGCTTTGCGGACTATGGCGCAGCAACCACCGGCCTCGACTACTTCTCCGTCGTCGCGGGTACGCTAGCGGCGCTCGGTCCGGTGCAAGCAGCGGCTGAAGCTGCGGCTCTCGGCGGCGACTTCGCCACGGCGGCCGCGCTGGCGGCGCAAGCCTCAGCGATCGCATCGACCGGCTTCTCGTTCTATGTTCCTTACTTCTACAATGACGCAGAAGACGTGACCCTCGAGTCGCTGTCCTTCTTCGGTGAAGTCTATTGGGACATTTCCGACACGCTGAAATTCACCGGCGGCCTTCGTCACAACCGCGACACCAAAGGGTCGCGCGAACGCGAAGCGCTGTTGGCCTCGACCGGCGCCACGGATCCAGCTCTTGCGCTCGTGCCGCTTGGCACCCAATCGGTTCGCCTTCTGCTCGACTCTGACGAGCTGACCCAAGGCACCGCTGGCACGACGACGCCGAACACCGACTATGTCGTGAACTCCGGCGACTTCAACGCCACCACCGGCCGTGCGGTTCTGCAGTGGACCCCGACGGACAACCAGCAGTACTACGTTTCCTACACCCGTGGTTATAAGCCTGGCGGCTTTAACCCACGAAGCGCCTCTGCCAACATCCCGCAGGTCTACGGCGAGGAAACCATCAACGCTATCGAGATCGGCGCGAAAACCAACCTTCTCGACGGCCTCCTGCAAGCGAACCTGACTGGCTTCTACTACGACTATAGCGGCCTGCAGATTTCGCGGATCGTCAACAACGCATCGGTCAACGACAATGTCGACGCGACGATCTACGGCATCGAAGGCGAATTCGTTCTTCGCCCAACCGACGCGCTGACCATGAACATGACGGCGTCTTACCTGAACACCGAAATCGGCGACGTTTCCAACGTCGACGTTCGGAACCCGACCCAGGGTCAGGCAGGTCTCGACCTGATCGCCGACATCACCAACGGCTCGAACTGCGTCATCAACAACAATGGCGCGCCGAGCTTGATCGGTTCTGTTATCGCATCGCCGTTCTCGGTCTGTAGCGCGCTTCCAGCGGCTCTGGCCGGCGTCAACGCCTTTAACGGCGGCTTGACCAACTATGAGCTCCTCGAGAATGGCGGCGTCGCCGTCAGCATCGAAGGCAATCGTCTGCCAGGCGCATCGGAGTTCCAAATCTCCGGCGGCATCCAATATGAGCTCGAAATGGGCAACTGGATGCTGACCCCGCGTCTCGACGCTTACTACCAGACGGACTTCTACTCGAACCTGTTCAATACGCCTGGCGACTTGATCGACGGCTATGCGTACCTGAACGGCCAGGTTCGGTTCGAACCGCGCGAAGGCAACTGGTACCTGCGCTTCTTCATGCAGAACATCACGGATGAAGACGCGATCACCGGCCAGTACAATGTCGGCCAAGGCGCCGGTAACTGGACCAACGTCTTCCTGCTCGAGCCAAACCGTTGGGGCTTCGGCTTCGGCATGCGCTTCTAGTCGAGTAAACGACCTCTATATCAACTTAGGGCGGCCTCTGGCCGCCCTTTTTTTTGCGTTGGCGGGCCGCGCCGCACATACCGCCAATTAACCAGTTCGCACTATTTTCGGTCAGATCTTGCAAGACACGAGATAGATGCGATGGGCGCTATTGGATTTCATAGGTCAGTAAGAAGAATCGCCGGGACATTTCCGGCGGCGACACGCGGCGCGTCGATTATCGAGTTCGCGATGCTGACGCCGATCTTCTTCGCCTTGCTGTTCGCGATCTTCGAGGCCGGGATCTATTTCTTCGTGTCTTCGGCAGTTGATGAGGCCAACACAAAAGCCGCACGAATGATCTTTACCGGGCAAGCGCAAGGCGGGTCGGTGTCTAAGGACGCGTTTTTCGACGAAGTCTGCGACGTGGTGAAGAACTTCGCCGATTGCGACGAAAAACTGACCGTTGACGTCGCGCGGTTCGACAGTTTCGCCGATCTCGCCAATGACCTTTCATCGCCAGTATGCCGCGACGGCGACCAGGCCGACATCGACGCCATTCCTTTTCAACCAGGCCAGCGCTTAGACATTGTCCGTGTCCGCGTGTGCTTTCTTTATACGAGCGTCACGCCTGGCATCGGCCTCAACCTGCCGAGCGGCCGCAATGGCGTGCGCCGGATCATCTCGACGTCAATTTTCAGAAATGAGCCGTTCTAGGGCATAATGATCATGGCGAAGCACAATCTAAAGAGATCGACCCTCAGCGCCTATCGGCGAAACCAATCCGGGGTCGCCGCTGTCGAGTTCGCGCTCTTAGCGCCGGTCATGGTCATGCTTTTTTTCGCCATTATCGAAGGCTCGGACGCCCTCGCAGCGAGCCGGCGCGCGACATTGGCGGCGAACACGCTGGCCGATTTGGTGGCTCAGGAAACCCAGATCGCGACCAATGACCTGACCGGTCTATTCCAAGGCGTGGAATTGATCAGTAATGCGAGCGACGCCGATCTCGACCTGACCATCGTCAGCTTAGTCTATGATCCGGACGACGACCGCATCGAAGTCGCCTGGAGCCGCGACGACAATATGGGCGTGCCATACGCGCCTGGGTCGCCCTATCCGGACGTCGGCGACCCGTCCATCTTCGACGAAGCGTCATCGCTCATCGTGGCGGAGCTCGACTATCGCTATACGTCGGAATTGTCGGCCTTTTTGATCGACAATTTCACCATCCGCAAAACGTCAGCGCGATGGCCGCGCCGAAGCGGTCAGGTCGCATTATGCGACCCGACCTGTTAACGCCCAATAGAAGCGTTATTTGCCTGAATTGAGGATTTTGTTTTTCGGCGTCGACTGCGCCGCGTTCAGCATCATGATAATCTCGGACGTTCGTTCGAACGCATCAAGATGGACGAGTTTCGCCGCATCCGTATGGGACGCCGGCTGAATGCCCATGCCTTTCGCGACTTTGCTATTGAGCAGACGCGCGGACATGTCCGACGCATAGCCTTCCTGGCTGACCGTCGTCTTCATCGACGCAAACTGATTGTCGAATTCGTCAGCGATCGTCGCAAAGCTCTCAAGGCTCGATTGAATGTTGCCTTGCGGAATGCCGAAATCGGCGATCTCGTAGCGCGCGAGATAGGCCACGTCGTCGCCCGGCAATAGGCCTGCCGTGGTGAAAGCGTATTTTTGGTTGAAGGCGGTGATCGTCTGATAGTTGAGCTTCGCCCCTTGATAGAGCGCGACGAACAAGACGCCTGCGCAAGAATCGTCGACGCATGCAGTTGGCACGACGTTGAAGGCGAAATTCGACCCGATCACGGCCTGCAAAAACCGCGTGCCGTTGTCCTGCACTTTAGCTGTCGTGGTGACGCCAAGATCGTTCAGCACCGGCTGCAACGTCTCGATATTGAAATTGTCGATCAGCGTGGTCGGCGTCTTATCGCCAGCCAATGCGGCGCCGTTCGCCGCGAGGCCGAGAGAAAGGCCAGCGGCGATGGCCGCATTGCGCACAGACTTGGTCAGCATATCGTTCCCCTTGATCACCCCGGCGCCGGATTGCCCTGCAACGCCTTGCGGTCGCCATGGCGGCGCCTGTTTCGTCCGCAACGCACAGGCCTGGCCAACCGTCACGGACGAAGTCGATGCTACCGCGATCCAATTCGAAGCGCAAAAAAAAAGCCTGCGGCGCGCCGCAGGCTTTTAATTCTAGCTCACCACAACCTTAGGACGAATAGTATTCGATCACGAGGTTGGGCTCCATCGTGCACGGATATGGCACTTCGGCGAATTCTGGGATGCGGATGTAGGTCGACGTCATCTTTTTCGGATCGACGTCAATATATTCCGGAATGTCGCGTTCCGGGCTTTGCAGCGCTTCAAGCACCAGAGCCATATTGCGCGATTTTTCTTTCACTTCGATCACGTCGCCCGGCTGGCAGCGGTAGGACGGGATGTTGGTGCGCACGCCATTGACCTTCACGTGGCCATGATTGACGAACTGGCGCGCCGCGAACACCGTCGGCACGAATTTCGAGCGGTAGACGATCGCGTCAAGACGGCTCTCCAACAGGCCGATGAGGTTCTCGGCCGTGTTGCCCCGGCGACGAACGGCTTCGTTGTAGATGCGCTCAAAATGCTTTTCGGAGATGCTGCCGTAGTAGCCCTTTAGCTTTTGCTTGGCCATGAGCTGCATGCCGAAGTCCGACAATTTGCCCTTGCGGCGCTGGCCATGCATGCCAGGACCGTAGTCGCGTTTGTTGATCGGAGATTTCGGGCGACCCCACACGTTTTCGCCAACGCGGCGGTCGAGCTTGTATTTAGCGCTAATACGCTTTGACATTCAGTCCTCGTTTTCCAGCGTCCTCCGGCGGGCCAGCCCATCTGGCGCGCGATTTCAACGGCGGAGGCGGACGCCACCCGTCATGAACCGGGGGCTTTAAGGGCCAAAGAAAGGGATGTCAAACCAAGAACGCCGAAAACGCGTGACTTTGGCCTGAAGAGGCGCCATGAGCGGCGTTTGCGCAACGTGTAGGACCTTATCGCTGTGAAACGGCCATCTCATCGCTCGCCCGAGCGCGATCGCAATCGCGCGTCTTCGTCCCACGCCTCGGATCAACGTCGGCCGCGCCGCCGGCCAGAAAGCGACGCCGAAAACGATCAATCCGAAAAGGATGGCGCGAAGAAGAAATACGACAATCGCGGCTCGTTTCGCGGTCCGCTCAAAGCGGAGCCGAAACCGGCCGGCCCAGCGGAACCGGATGGACTGGCGGCGCGGCGCGCGGCGATTGACGTGGTTACGATGGTCGAGGGGGAGCACACCCTGGACGACGCGTTGGGATTTTGTCACTCATTCGTCGATCTTGAAGGGTCCGATCGCGCTTTCGCCCGAGCCTTGATCGCCGTGATGCTACGCCGACGCGGCTCGATCGACGAAGCGATCGGCCAGTATTTGTCCCGTCCATTTCCCAAACGGTCCCGCAAAGCGATGCACATTTTGCGGTGCGCCGCGGCGCAGTCGCTATTTCTCGACACGCCGGCCCACGCCGCGGTGTCCACCGCCGTGGAGCTCGCCAAAGCCTATCGCGAAACTGAGGGCCTCGCCGGCGTCATCAACGCGATCGCCCGAAAAGTCGCGACCAACGGACAATCCATCGTCGCGAAATTACCCAGTCGCGTGGACACTGCCTCTTGGCTTTGGCGCTCGTGGGAGCGCTCCTACGGCCCCGCCGCCGCCCACGTTTTCGCTAAAGTTCATCGCCTGCAGCCGCCGATCGATCTAAGCTTCAAGCCGGACGAAGATCTCGATAAATGGGCGGAGCGAATTGGCGCAGACCGGGTCGGCGCTGGATCGTTACGGCTGCGAGGCGAACCCACCATCACCCATTTGCCAGGCTTCGCCCAAGGCGCATGGTGGGTGCAAGACGCCGCCGCGGCGTTGCCGGCGAAACTTTTCGGCGACGTTAAAGGTCTCGTCGCATACGATCTTTGCGCTGCGCCAGGGGGCAAAACCATGCAACTTGCCGCCGCCGGCGCGAAGACCACCGCGGTCGACCAATCAAGCGCGCGGCTAAAACGTCTCACCGCGAACCTCGAGCGGACCCATCTGAAAGCCGACGTCGTTCAATCCGACGTCTTGCAATTCCGCCCTGCCGGCAAAGCTGACGTCATTCTATTGGACGCGCCGTGCACCGCCACCGGCACCATTCGACGCCATCCTGACGTGATGTGGTCAAAAACCCAGGACCAGGTCGACGCCCTGAAAGATATTCAGAGCGCAATGATCGACCACGCCGTATCGTTGCTGAAGCCAGGCGGCGTGCTCGTTTATTGCGTGTGCTCACTGCAGCCGGAAGAAGCTGAGCGCCAGGCGGAAGCCGCCCTCGCCCGTCATGCCAATCTATCGCTGGCGCCGGTCAGCCCAGAGGAACTAGGCGAACTCAGCGAAGCGGCGACAAAATCCGGCACGGTGCGGACCATGCCAGCCATGTTGGCGGACAAGGGCGGCGTCGACGGATTTTTCGCCGCTAGGTTTAAATTGGCGTCATAACCGCCCAACCCCTAGGAAATTGCCGTCTATTTGCCGGCGGGGGGCCTCAAAACGGCGCAAAACCGGTTGAAATAAAGGGCCTATCACCCAATATTACCGCCGACAGTTTCCGCTAAATCGACCTGAAGAAAGGGCTGATACGCATATGAACGATCTTAACCGACAATATGGCGCGACAACGGCGCAGACCGGCGCTGCGGTCGACGAGGGCCTGCGCCAATATATGCTCGGCGTCTACAATTACATGGCCATGGCGGTCGCCGGCACCGGGATTATTTCCCTGTTCGTCGCGTCGCAGCCGAGCCTCGTCTACGCCATCGCCGGCACGCCGCTCCGTTGGGTGCTGTTCATCGGCATCCTCGGCCTTGGTTGGTTCGCGCCGAAAGCGATGTTCAACGGCTCCAAGGCCATGGCCCATGGCATGTTCTGGCTTTATGCCGGCCTCTGGGGCCTATTGATCGCGCCAATGCTATTCGCGTTTAACCAAGCCGGCGCGGCGCAAGACATATACCGCGCCTTCTTCATCACCGCGATCGTGTTCTCTAGCGTCAGCCTGTTCGGCTACACGACGAAACGCGACCTGTCGGGCATGGCGACTTTCTTGCTGATGGCTACCGTCGGACTGCTAGTCGCGATCGTCGCCAACGCGATCTTCTTTAAGAGCACCATGGCGAGCCTCGGAATTTCCAGCCTCGTGGTGCTCGTCTTCTCGGCGGTCACCGCTTACGAAACACAGATGATCAAGTCGATGTATCGGCAAGGCGGCTCGGCGAACGATCGCGCTTCGATCTTCGGCGCATTCGCCCTATACGGGTCGTTCGTGACCTTATTCATTCATATCCTGAACATTCTCGGGATTATGCGCAGCGAATAATTCGACGCGCTTCCACCTAATGAACCCCGGCCAACGGCCGGGGTTTTTTTTCTCGCCCATTGCGGCCATTAAGTCATTTCTCCCACTTGTGATCCGCGGTAACAGAAACGTCGATTTCAGTTCGGGCCAACAAGAGTAAGGTCTGGTCATGACGACGACAGACGCATGCAACCTCATCATCACCGACGCCGATACGGCGACCGCGGCGGGTTATGACGCCTATGTGCAGGAGTTTCTCTCCTATGGCGCGGAGCTTCGGAATCTTTTCGCCATCGCCGATGCAGCGCCCGATTGTCGGCTGGTCAACGCCCACGCCGCCGCTCTACATTTGGCGTTCGAAGGCGCGGAAGGCTGGGCCAACGCAGTCCCTTATCTGCAACGCATTGCTGACTATCGCCATGTAAGCGAACGCGAACGGCTTTTCATCGACGCCGTTCACGCTTGGGCGGCCAAGGATTTTTACGCCGCGCTCGATCGACTTGACGAATTGACAGTTCGTTGGCCGGCGGATTTGTGCGCCATCAAATGGGCGCAGTACCATGCGTTCAATCTTGGCGACCAAGTCCGCATGCTGCGGCTCGGACAGCGCGCCCAGATCGTGCACGAAAACAAGCCTTATGTGCACGGCATGATCGCCTTCGCATTAGAGCAGAACCATCAGCTGCGGGCGGCCGAGGACGAAGGGCGCAGAGCGACGGAGTTGGCGATCGACGACGCCTGGGCGCACCACGCCGTGGCGCATGTTTTGGAGACCGAGCACCGGGCGGCTGAAGGCGTCGCGTGGATGGCCAGCTGCGCGCATACTTGGGCGCGCAAAGGCGTCTTTATCCGCGACCATAATTGGTGGCACGCGGCGTTGTTCCATCTCGGCCTTGGCGACGTCGACGCAGCGTTAGCTGTCTATGACAAGAATTTATGGGGCGCCTGGCCGGAGTTTCCGCAAGAGCAGATCGGCGCCGTGTCGATGCTCTGGCGACTGGAAATGCGCGGCGTCAATGTCGGCGACCGGTGGCGACCGGTGGTCGAACAGGTTCGCGCTCGGGCCCACGAACGCTTGCTGCCGTTCCACGACATTCACTATGTCTACGCCCTGGCTCGAGACGGCGCGAGCGCTGGCAGCGACGCTGAAATCCGCGCCGTGCTGGAATCGATCAGAACCCATGCTGAGAATTGCTGCGGCCCGGCGCAGTCCGCTTGGCTCGACGCGTTGACCCCGCTCGCTGAAGGCGCCACCGCGTTTGCGTTCGGCGACTATAATGCGGCGGAGGGCCATTTCAGAAAAGCCCTGCCGAGCCTTGGCTTGATCGGCGGAAGCCACGCCCAGCGTCACCTGTTCGTCGAAGCTCTGGAATCAGCCGCGGCGCGCGCCGCAGCTTGATCCTTTCGCCGACTTCCCTAGACTGATAGGCCTCGCCGAATCCTCGGAAAGGACCCTTTATGGCGCGCGGCGTCGCACTTGCCTATTTCATTGCATTCACCTTCCTCGTGATTTGGCCTGGCGCGCTTATCTATAACCGCGCCACCCCGCTGATTTTGGGACTGCCCTTCAATTTATTCGTAATCGCACTATTAGTGCTCGGCGGTCTAGCGGTGCTCTTCATGCTGTATCGCGCAGAAGGCGGAGACGAGGAATAATGGAACGTTGGCAGATTATCGGCGTCATTATCGCCTTGTATTTGGCGTTGACGTTGTCGATCGGCCTTTTGTCAGGCCGCAACGCCAGCAAGAGCGTTCAAGGCTATGTCGCCGGCGACCGGGATTTCGGCCTTCTCGTCATGTATTTCGTGCTCGGCGCGTCGGTGTTCTCTGCGTTCGCCTTCCTTGGCGGTCCGGGCTGGGCGTATTCGCGCGGCGCAGCCGCCTACTACATTCTGTCATATGGCGTGATCGGCATCGCCCCATACTTCTTCATTGGTCCCAAGGCGGCCGCCCTCGGGCGACGCCATGGCTATGTTACGCAGGCGCAGCTGATTTGCGGTCGGTTTCCCTCCAAGGCCCTGTCGTCATTGATCGCAGCGCTGACGTTGATGGCGTTCTTGCCGTACATCACCTTGCAGATGCGCGGCGCCGGCATCGTCATCGAAGCGGTGACCGACGGCCATGTGCCGCTTTGGCTCGGCGCCGCCGTAGCTTACGGCATCGTCGTTTTGTATGTGGTCTTTAATGGCGCAGCCGCCGTCGGTTGGACAAACACGTTTCAAGGCATGTTCATGCTGGTCATCGCCTGGGCCCTCGGCCTCTATCTGCCGTATAAGCTCTATGGCGGCGTCGGCGAGATGTTCGACCAGATCATGGTCGCGCGACCGGAATTGTTGACCGCGCCCGGCCTCACCGCGGCGGGGGCGCCGTGGAGTTGGGGTGGATATTCAAGCGCCATTATCGTATCGGCGATCGGCTTGATGATGTGGCCGCATCTATTCATGAAAGCGTTCACGGCTCGAAATGACCGCACGCTACGGCGGACGGTGGTCTTGTTCCCGACGTTTCAGATTTTCTTGATCCCGGTTTTTTTGATCGGCTTCGCTGGCGTTCTGTATCCTGAGAAGCCCGAAACCGCGGATTTTATTCTGCCGTTTATGATCTTGAACTCCGACCTTCCGGCAATCGTCGTCGGCCTGTTTTGCGCCGGCGCCTTGTCGGCGTCGATGTCGACGGGCGACGCGCTGGTGCACGCGGCGGCTTCTGTCGTCGTCGAAGAGCGTCGTGTAGGGAAAGAGTGTA
>CAYWWL010000004.1:0-22571 GCA_964461925.1 uncultured Caulobacterales bacterium
AGTCCGCCAGCGTTTCCATTAACACCAAGGTCAGGCCGCCAACGATCGCCGGCCGCGCGCCGGGCAGGACAACGCGGAAAAACGCCCGGCTCGGCGATAGGCCGAGCGTGCGCGCGGCGCTGAACTGGCTACGGCTTTGGGCGGCGAAGGAGGCGCGCGCAAGCAGATAGACATAAGGGTAAAGCACGACGCTCATCACGACCCCAGCGCCCAACAAGCTGCGGATTTCGGGAAACCAATACTCGCCGCGCCCGACATCGAACGCGGCCCGGATCGCCGACTGCACCGGACCGGCGTACTCCAATAAATCTGTATACAGATATGCAACGATATAGGCCGGCGCGGCGAGCGGCAGCGCCAAGAGCCACGCCAACGCCCGCCGCCCTGGAAACTGCATCGCCGTCACGATCCATGCGGTGGAGACGCCGATCACGAAGGTCAAGCCGCCGACCAGGGTCATCAAGGCCAGGGAATTGAAGACATAGGCGGGGAGCACAGCCGCCCATGTGTCCTGGAGGACGGTCCCGCCGCTTTGTACGAATGACCAAAGAATCGCCGCGACCGGCGTCGACGCGATGGCGGCGACAAGAAGCGCGCTGGCGCTCCAACCATAGGGGAAGGAATTTCGCGTCATGGACTAGATGGCTGGCTTTACTTGTGCGACCGATATCATAAGAGAAGTCACGAATGAAAGTGGGGGACCCGCGCGTGGGCCTAGAATTTGTCAGCGTATCGCATGCCTTTGACGACAAAGCGGCGGTGTCGAACGTCTCGCTGACGGCCAAACCTGGCGCAATTACCTGCTTGCTCGGCCCTTCCGGCTGCGGAAAAACCACGCTTCTTCGGCTTGCAGCGGGACTGTTGGACGTTCAACAGGGCGAAATTTTGCTCGATGGAAACCTATTGGCCAGCGCCGCGCATTCTCCGCCGCCAGAGAAACGCAATGTCGGCTTGGTGTTCCAGGAAGGCGCGCTATTCCCGCATTTGACGGTCGAGGAGAACATTGTCTTTGGCGTCGCTAAAGACCCTGGCAAAGCCGCGAAGGCGGCGCGGTTGCTCGACCAGCTCGGCCTTACCGGCTTCGGCGATCGCTATCCGCATACGCTTTCGGGCGGCCAACAGCAGCGCGTCGCCCTGGCGCGCGCCCTCGCGCCGCAACCGCGGGTCCTATTGCTCGACGAGCCGTTCGCTAATTTGGACGTTTTGCGCCGACGCGCCCTGCGGCAAGAGACCCGGCGCGAATTGATCCGCAGCGAGGCGATCGCCATCCTCGTGACCCATGATCCGGAAGAGGCGTTGGAAGTCGCCGACACGATCGTCGTCATGCACCAAGGCGCGGTGATGCAGATCGGCGGGCCGGCGGAGATATACGCAGCGCCCGCCACCGCCAGCGTCGGCGCCATGTTCGGCGGCGGACAGATCGCGCCGGCGGAAAAGCGCGATGGCGGCCTCGATCTTGGCTTCGGCGTTTGGCCGACCGCTTGCGTCGCCGGACCGATTCCCGAGACAGCGCAGATGGAAATGCTCGTGCGCCCAAGCGCCTTGTCGGTGGAGAAAGCCGAGGTCGGCGCGTGCCGGATTGAAGACGTGCGACCGGCGGGCGAGTTTCAGCGCCTGCTTATCGTCAGCGAAAACCAGCGCCGGCTTTGGGCCGACGCCCCGAACGACGCGTCCTTCGCCGTCGGCGAGACCGTGGCCGTGAGCGCGCGCGCGGCGTCGCTTTTCGCATTTCCCGCCGCCGGGATCGCGAAATAGGTTGTCAGCCGCCCGGCTTTAATGATAATCGTTCGCAACTACCTGCCCGCGGCGCATCTATCCCCTTTTGCTAAGGTCCATTCCATGACACCTAATCCTTTGTTTTCATTTTTGATTATCGCCTTTTTGACGGTTTCAGGGGCGATCGCGCCAGCCGCCGCTGCAGATCAGAATGTGGTCCACCTCTATTCCTCGCGGCACTACGACACTGACCTGCGGCTCTATGAGGAGTTCACCGAGAAGACCGGCATTAAGGTTAAACGGCTCGAAGCCGGCGCCGATTCCCTGATCGAGAAGATCAGCCGTGAAGGCGAGTTCAGCGCCGCTGACGTGTTGATCACCGTAGACGCAGGCCGGCTTTGGCGCGCGGAGCAGGCCGGCATTCTCTCGCCGGTGGACTCCCCTATTCTGAACGAACGGCTGCCGGCGAATATGCGCCACCCTGAAGGTTTGTGGTTCGGCGTGTCGAAGCGCGCGCGGGTGATCATCTATAATAAAGCGCTCGGTCGCCCTGCCTCGTTGGACAGCTATGCCGATCTCGCGAACCCGATCCACAAGGGGAAAGTCTGCATACGGTCGTCCTCGAACATTTATAACATCTCGCTGCTTTCCTCGATCGTCGCCAATGACGGCGAAGAAGCGGCGGAGGCCTGGGCTAAGGGCGTTGTCGACAATTTCGCGCGCCGCCCGCAAGGCAACGACACCAGCCAGATCAAAGCTGTGGCGTCAGGCGAATGCGCCATCGCCGTCGTCAATTCCTACTACCTCGCGCGGTTCGCAGGGTCGGACGACGCCGCGGAGAAAGAAATCTTCGACGCCCTCGGCGTGATCTTCCCAGACCAGGATGGCCGCGGCGCGCACGTCAATATCAGCGGCGCCGGCGTTTTGAAACACGCCCCCCATCGCGAGAACGCAATTCGCTTCATCGAGTATCTCACCGAGGCTTCGGCGCAGCGTTATTTCGCCAACGGCAATAATGAATACCCCGCGGCCCTCGGCGTGGCGTCCTCATCCGTGGTCGAATCGCTTGGCGCGTTCAAAGAAGACGACCTTAACGTTTCGGCGATCGGCGTCGAACAAGCCGACGCGATCCGCATCTTCAACCGCGCCGGCTGGCAATAAGGTCGATAGTCGACTGCGCGGCGCGCCTAAGGGCGCGCCCACATGCGCAACAGATTGGCGATCGATTTGTCGAGGGTGATCAGCTCAGCGGCGTTCGCCCCGCCTGACTCGCGCAAGGATGCGCGTAAATTCTCCAGGTCGAACAACAATTCGCGCCTGTCTTGCTCAGCGATTTGACTTTCGATCCAACCGACGCAGGCGAGGCGCACGCCGCGACGCACCGGCGTGACTTCGTGCACGCTGGTCGAGGGATATAGGACCAGATCGCCAGCCGCCGGCCTCACCTCCTGCACGTGGCCCGCATGGTGGACCCGGAGCGCGCCGCCGTCATAGTCGTCCGGATCGGACAAGAACAGCGTGAAGGAGAGATCGGTGCGCAGCCGGTCTGCGCCCTTGCGCATGATCGCATTATCCGTATGCGGTCCATATCCGCCGCCTTCGACAGTGCGGCTTAGCAATAGATTGGAGAACGCGCGCGGGCGCGCCGCGGCGCGCAGGACCGCGTTCTCGCCGAGCCGCGCCATAACGATGTCGATGAGTTTTCGCCCCGCGACCGAGCCTAAGTCCGCTTGTTCATTGACCTTAGCCGCACGCGCTGCGGCGCCGGCCGAGATTTTGCCGTCGCGCCAGGAGAGACCGTCGGCGATGTCGCGCACGCGCCGCCGATCGGTTTCGCCAATTATCTCGCCGATGGTCAAAATCATATGTTGCTCTTGAGAGTCGTTCGCATATTATGCCGTGAGTATAATACTGCGGTTCAGAAGGATGGAAGGCGCGCGATGAAATCGACGATAAAACGATGGGCGGGCCTCGGCCTGTCGACGGCGTTCTTAGGCACAAGTCTGGCGGCGGAAGAGCGACAAGCCGCAAGCGTCGACGACGAACGCGCTGAAGCCCACCAGGTTCAACCAATGCTCCTCGCCGCTGCATTCGGCGAATCTGGCGAAGGAGAGAAAGGCGAAGGGGAAAAAGGCGAAGGCGAGCGTGGCGAGGGAGAAAAGGGCGAAGGCGAGAGCGGCGAAGGGGAATCGGGCGAAGGCGAAGCCGGCGAGTCGGGTCATAGCGTCGACGCCATGCCCTTGGCCCATCGCCTCGCTTTCATGACCGGTCATGTCAAAGCGGGCCTTGCTCTCTACCGGGCCGGCGAAGCGGAAGCCGCCGCGCCGCACCTGAAACATCCTGTGTCGGAAACCCACAAGGCCGAACGCAAGGGCTTGAAGAAACTCGGTTTTGAAAAGAAAGCGTTCCTGAAAGTGTCGAAGGCGCTCAAGGCGGGCAAACCGGCGTCCGACGTCGAGCCGCTTCTCGCCGCGGCCGAGGCGAACCTCGCCGCCGTCTCGGAGGAAGCAGGCGGCGACGATTATGACGTCATTCGTTTTTTGATGTCCGCTATTGTCGAAGAATACTCGATCGCCGTCACCGACGGCGTCATTTCCGACGCCAATGAATATCAAGACGCCTATGGCTTCGCCGTCGTCGCGCGCGAACGGGCCGAGAAGTTGGACGTTCCGAATCCGGATATTATCGCCGCGTTGGACGACTTGATCGGCCTATGGTCCGATGGGCCCGTGCCCGTGGACGAACCTGCGCCGGTCGGACAGGTCGTGGCCCAGACCTCCCGAGTCGAATTGGAGATGCCCGCGACGAATTAGTCAGCGTCGGCGATCGGCGCGACGGTCGCCCAACCGCCGCCGCATGCAAGCGCGATTGACGCCGCCCGCATCGCTTACGGGCGGCGTCGTTTTTTCGATCATAAGATCGGGTACTGACGGTCCGATTAGAACGAGAATCGCAGACCGGCTTCGACGATCGACGCGGCGTTTTCAACGTCGAAGTCCGCGCTGAACAGGCTCGCCGACACCGACGCGTCAGTGGTCGCCCGATAACGATACCCAGCGAACAACTCGGTTTTCGGCGCGATGTCATAGGCCAAGCCGGCCATGATCTGCCACGCGAATTGGGTGGAATTGTCGTCGATAATGGTGGTCGCCGACGGCGCGTAGGTCACATCGACAAAGCCGACGCCAATGCCGCCGCCAATATATGGCGTGATCGGCCCGCCAATGTTGAGATCAGCGATGGCGTTGGCCATGACGAAGACCGTCGACACGTCGCCTTGGCCCGCGGACACAAGGTCGCCCACCGTCACGCCGAGGTTGGACGATCCGGTGATTAAGACGCCGGCGTCTTCCGCAGCAAGCGGAATGCCGCCCGCGGCGACGCCAGTATGGGTGTCGACGCCATTGTTTTGATACGCCACTTCAAGCTCGCCGCGGAAAAGGCCGAAGCCGCGACCAACAGCGCCGCTAAGCGCATAGCCGGTGTCGAATTGCGTGTCCCAACCTACGGCCGTTCCATCGGGCAGCACCGTGCCAGCGGGGATCGCCGTGCCGGCGCCGGTGGTGAAGTCGCCGACGAATGCGCCGATATTTTGGGAATCGTTCAAGAACGCGCCGCCGCCGGACAACGTCACGTAATAGTTTTGCGCGCTTGCCGGCGCTCCCGCCAACATTCCGCCGACCAGTGCGATCGCTAGAGTATTCTTCACCACAAGGCTGCTCCATTTGTGTAAATTGTTACTGCAATGAACATTGCGACCGTTAAACGGATAGCGGATCGAATTGGATCGCTCTTCAAACGGAAAAATGCAGTACGGATTAGCGCCGCTATTCACATTCGCGCGAGACGCGCGCGCTTCGACGCTGCGGCGAATCGCCATTCGCCAGCGTTCTCAGACGTCTATCCGCGCCATGGGATCGGATACACGCGACGCGATCGCCGTGCGACAATATGCGGCCTCCCGTGACGGTCGCGCGTTGCGTTCACGCGCCATCGTCAAAACCTATCGCAGTCATAGGCGGGAGCTTTGATGCGCAGATTAAAGAGCGTTCTGGCGGCGCAAGGATCGCGTTGGCGCCTGGCCGACGCAGCGGCGCCCCCAGTGGCCTCGCTAGGGGCGGGGTGGTATGCTTGCGGCGCATCAGAAAACCGGAACGCGGGCATATGAAAACACTGGACCGATGGCGAAACGAAGACCCGTGCGACGGCGTCGCAACCTTGTCGCGGTCCTTGCCGAACGGCGTTTGGCTGAACCTCATCGTCGATAACGTCGACGCCAGCCTCGCGTTTCAAAAAACCGTTCTTGGCGCCGACGTCATCTATGCGGACGACGCCTTCGCCCTAGTCGCCTTCGCCGAGACCTATTGGATGGTCCACAGCAAGAAGACCTATGAAGCCCATCCGCTCTATCCCCGCCTCCCCGCCGGCGCGCAACCGCACGCCGGTCTGGAGATCCGCGTCCAGGGCGCAAATCCCGACGCCGCCGCGCAGACCGCGCGCCGCGACGGCCACCAGATCGTGCAAGAGCCCACGGACACCGAACACGGCCTGCGTGAAGCCTTTATCCTCGATCCCGACGGCTATGTTTGGGTCCCGTCTGTTCCCGTGACCACCTAAGCGCAATTGAACGACGCATCCGCCGCGCGGTCCGAACGGACGACACGCAGACGCAATCCTGCTATTCTGCCGCCGCGACGCAACACGGAGCTGAAGGAATGAAGAAATTACTCTCTGGCGCACAAACCGCCATTTCGATCGCCGGCGTTTCGATCGCCGCCATGACGATGTCCGTCTTGTCTCCTGCCCAGGCCGGCGACGTCGTCACCCCGACCGTCATCAGCGGCGAGGACTTCAAGGCCAACGTCTTCGCACGCCCCGGCGTCGTGACTAAATCAGAGAAATCCAGTCTCGATACTGACTACACCAGCAAAGATTTCATGCCGTTCACCTCGAGCGACAAAAAATTCTTCGTCGGCATGTTTCAGACTGAAGGACATCACCGCTACGACATCGACAAACCCTATGGCGTCGACGAGTATATGCACTTTTTGAAAGGCGGCGTGACGCTGACTTCAAGCGACGGCACGGTGACGGAGATCAAAGCGGGCGATTCCGTCATGATCCCCAAAGAGTGGACCGGCGTGTGGGAATCCCACGGCTATGAGAAGATTTACGTCATCTACGACACCAGCGCGGCGGCGGAATAGTCCGTCGCACAATGGCCGACGCCGCGGCGTCAGCCCATGACGTGCGCGAGATAGATGGCGGCGTCTCTTATGTCGAAGACGAAGGAGAACATGATCACCGCCGTCATCGCCGCGGACCAGAGCCGAAACAGAACGCCTTGGGATCCATCGAGGAAGGGACGGCGCAGCAAGAGCGCGACGAGCGCCGGCGTCCAGAAGAAAATATGGCCGATGGCGATGGCGCCTGACAGATAGGGCAAGCCTAGCGCGTCAAAAATTTTCGACGTCAGAAAGAACGACGCCAGAATGCCTGCGACAGGCAAGATCGCGATCGGGTGGCGCCAGACGAACAAGAGGCTGGCGGCGAACGTGCCAAGCATGATCATCAGCCAGATTTTCACCCATTGCGGGGCGGCCTCGATCCCGGCTTCGTCGAACACCTGGAGCGCGCCGTGCCCGGACTCGTAATCCGCCGTGGTCTGGGCCAGCGCTGCCGACCCCAAGCCCATGACCGCTACCGCCGCCAACGCGGATAAGTTTGCCTTCTTCATGATCAACCCCTCGTTTCCTCCGTCTGACGCCATGTTCGCGCGGAAAAACATAGGCCGCAAGGGCGATGGCGGCGGGCGAAAACAGCGTCGCAATACGCGCCATGGGCGATCAAGCGATTAGGCGACCAAAGACGCCAAAACCCGCCGCGGCCCTTCAAAGGGTCGGCGTCCATGCATGATCACGTCATTGTCCACCAGCGCCACGTCGCCAGCCCGCCAGGCGAGGTCGTAACTTATTGCGTCGGCGATCTCGATCGCATCGGCGATATCTTCCGGCAGGATCGGCGTCCGATCGCCGAACATCACCGACTTCGACGGATCATTGCGCTTGTCCGCCCAGCCCCGACACGCGGCGATCAGCTGATTGAAGAAGACGTCGCGGCCGTCCGCCAACTGACGCACCGCCGGCAACGCCGGGGAGACCACCGTCAGGAGGTCGTCGTCGCTCCAGGACCAATTATAGCCGAGCGCCGCCAGTCGCGCTTCAGCGGCCTCCTTGCTCGGCGCCAACGTATTGCGCCAACTTCGTCCTTGACCGGACGAAGCGTCCGCTTCCGCTGGCATCGTGCTGCGATAGCGCACGCCCTTGTCGGCGAATTTCTTCGCCGCGCCGGGGTTTGCGTCGCGCAATTTTCGCAAGAGAATGTCGGAGCGGCACAGCGGCGTCGCGCCGCCGCTCGCCGGCGCTCGCTCGCAATAGAAAAACAATTTCGACGGATAGATCGGCGTCTGCGCCATTTCGTGGTGCAGATAGATCTCCGTCGATTTCGGCGCTTCATTAGCGGTGAAAACCCGCGGCGTCACGTTCGTCCGCACCGCGTTCGACAGAGAGTCCTCGTAAGGAAAAGTCTTGTCCCCATAGGCCAGAATCGCCGCGTCGAAGGCCATCGCGTCGGGGACCTCGAAGCCGCGGAACAAAACCGCGCCGACGGACGCAAGGCGCGCGTCGATCGCCGATTTGTTGTCGCCGACATAGGCGGCGAGCGATGCGCCCGCCCGCCCCTCGACCACATGCGGGAACGCCTCGCCGTCCCATTCCTGCAACTCGCTCGTCATAACTGATCCGCCTTTTCCGCCGTTTGCTCCTGTCCGGGCCGGCTAATCGTAAATCGGGTGAAACGTATTGAACGCTTGCTCGCAGAAGACGCCAGGGTCATTAAAGCGGCGATTGCGATTGAGCGCGGAAATCGCGCGCATTTCAACGTCGCTCAATTCGAAATCAAGAATTGAAATGTTCTCGCGCATGCGCTCGGCTTTTTCCGTCTTTGGAATAATGCTGAGGCCGCGTTGTATGTTCCATCGCAACACGATCTGGGCCGGCGTCTTGCCGTGGCGCGCCGCCGCCTCCACCACCGCCGGTTCGGCGATCGCCGTTTCCGCCTCGCCGGCCATGCCAAGTTCGAGATAGGACAGCGCTCCTAGAGGCGAGAACGCGGTCACGTCGAGCCCGTAATTGAGCGCCAGTCTGATCAATTTGTCCTGGGTGAGAAACGGGTGCGACTCGATCTGCAAAACCGACGGCGCGATCCGCGCATAGCGCATCAGATCATGCAACAAGGCTGAATTGTAATTGCAGACGCCGATTTGACCGACGAGGCCTTCTTCCACCAGCGCCTCCATAGCGGCCCAGGTTTCGTGCAGCGGCACGGCGGCGCTGCGCATCACCGGATCAACCGCATCAGGATCGTGCAGCCATTCCGGCGGGTACCGCGTTTCGAAGGGAACGAACTCGAGCGCGATCGGGAAGTGAATCAGATAAAGGTCCAACCGATCAAGCTGCAGATCTTGCAAAGAGCGCATCAACGCCGGGCGCACATGATCCGGGTGGTGATAGGTGTTCCACAGTTTCGACGTGATCCAAAGATCCTCGCGGGTTAGGCCCTGGTCGTCCATGGCGCCGGCGAGCGCTGCGCCCACCTCGCGTTCATTGCCATAGTCAGCCGCGCAGTCGAAATGGCGATATCCCGCCGCCACGGCGTCGCGGACGACGCGATCGCACGCCCCTCCGTCGACCTTCCAGAGACCAAATCCGATTTTCGGCATGTGATGCGACATAGATAACCTCTCAATTAGCGGCGACAGCGACGGCGACAGGATCGGCGAGCTGGACCGCCTCGCCGGTCTCGATCGACCGTTGCGCGGCGACGCCCATCTGCACTGAGCGCAGTCCGTCGAAGGCGCTGACCTCCGGCGCCCCGGCCTCCAAGACCCGGCGATGGAACCGCTGAAGCTGATAATAAGTCGCCCCATGATGATCGCCCGCCGCCAGGATCGCCGGCGGCACGTCGATGGTCTTAACCCAAGGATCGATCCGGTCGCGCGGATGCCAGCTGACCGCGCCCGACGGAATGCTCACGCTGAGCTTGCCCTTCGGTCCGGCCACGTGAATTTCTTCTTGCTCCGGCGAGCCTTCGGCGAACATGCACAAGTCCAGCACCGCACGGGCGCCGCGTCGGAAGTCGACGACGACAAACGCGTTGTCGAGGACGTCCGGGGTTTCGCCGTCATAGCGCTCGTCGAGATGATTGACGTCCTGCCCGCCGCTGGCGAATAGCCGCGTCGGTTCGTCTCTCAGGATAAAGCGCATCAAATCGAAAAAATGGCAACACTTCTCCACCAAGGTTCCGCCGCTGTTTCGGTTGAACCGATTCCAGGCGTCGACTTTCGGCAGAAACGGAAAGCGATGCTCCCTTATGCTGAGCATCTTGATCGGCCCGACGACGCCGTCATGGGCGTAATCGATAAAACGGGCCACAGGCGGCATATAGCGGTATTCCAGCCCGACCCAGATCATCGGCTGATAGCTCAATGATTGCTGGTGCAGCGACCGCGCGTCCTGTTCCGTGGCGCACATGGGCTTTTCAAGAAGAAACGGTTTCGCCGACCGCATCACCATCTGCGCGATCTCCGCGTGGGTGTGGTTCGGCGTCGCGACGATAAAGGCGTCAATGTCGTCGCGCTTGATCAGCGCGGCTGGATCCTCATGGCGATCGACCGCGCCGAACGCGCCATCGGCGACGGCGCCCGCATTCTCCAACGAGCCATGGTTTGGATCTGCGATCGCCGTCAAGGACGCGCCGTCGATCAACGCCAAATTGCGTATGTGCTCCACGCCCATCATGCCGGCGCCGATCACCGCATATCGAACTGACACTCTCGTTTCCTCGCCATTAATTTTGTTCGCGGAAACGCCGCGCCGAACGCCGGCCCCTGCCGCAGCCGAATCCCGGCCCATCGAACGGCCGCTTCGGCGAGCGGAACCTATCACTGCGGTTTCGTCGACGGCAAGCGGGTCGGCGCAGTTTTCCTGCAATTACTCCTTATTGTGATCAAAATTCATCGGGTCTTCGGACGTCGTGTCATCCTTTTACGGATTGTCGCCTCGCGTATGATCAATTCTTAGCACAACGGCGTCTTGGCGGGCGCCGCCGCAAGAGCAGAATTCGACGCCGGCGGGGCCGGACGCGATTGCCGCCCGCCCACGAAGCCGATAGTCTCGTCGTCGACCATTGCGCGCCGCTCCTCGACTCGGCCGAGACCGACGCCACCGCCACCCCGCGCCGATCGCGCGCTACAGGACACGCATATTCATGAATATCAATGACTTGAAAGTCGGCTTTGTCGGCCTCGGCAATGTCGGCTCGAAATTGGCCGGCTCGCTTCTCCGCA
This sequence comes from uncultured Caulobacterales bacterium, assembly GCA_964461925.1. Lineage (GTDB taxonomy): Bacteria > Pseudomonadota > Alphaproteobacteria > Caulobacterales > Parvularculaceae > MED-G105. The sequence goes on from CAYWWL010000004.1 coordinate 11,123, forward strand.
ATGGCGTCGACCTCGCCGTGCTCGATCTCGACAAAGCCTTGGTCGCGGATTTCGTCGCCCGCGGCGCCCGCGCCGCCGCCGCGCCTGTCGACTTGGCGAAAGCGTCAAATGTAATCGTCACTTGCCTGCCCTCGCCGAGCGCCACGGCCGCCGTGATGGAGGCACAGGACGGCGTTCTCCATGGCCTTGGGCCCGGGGACATTTGGCTTGAAATGAGCACCACCGACGAGGGCGAGATCAAGCGTCTCGGCGCCCTGGCGCGCGAAAAAGGCGCACATCCCGTCGACTGTCCCGTTTCCGGCGGATGCCACCGGGCGGACACGGGCAATATTTCGATCTTCGCCGGCTGCGAGCGGGAAACCTTCGACCGCGTCTTGCCTTTGCTGACCACGATGGGGCGGCGGATCATCCATACCGGCTCCTTGGGAACGGCCTCGGTCCTCAAAGTCCTCACCAACTATCTCGCCACTGCGCATTTGGCGGCGCTCAGCGAAGCCCTGGTCGTGGCGAAAAAAACCGGCATGGACATGAACGTCGCCTATGAGGCGATCAAAGCCTCGTCCGGCAACTCATTCGTACACGAAACAGAATCCCAAGTCATTCTGAATGGCAGCCGCGACATCAGTTTCACCATGGACCTGGTGAGCAAGGACGTTGGCCTATTCCATCGGCTCGCCAAGGACAACGACATTCCCCTGGAGATCGCGCCGCTTCTCGTGGACATTTTCAAGGACGGCGAAGCCCGCTACGGCCCGCGCGAATTGTCGCCGAATATCATCCGGCGCCTGGAGGACGCCTGCGACGTGCGCGTCTTGGGCGTTGGCTTTCCGCCGGAAATGGTCGATGATGAACCCGAAGAACAAGGCGCGGAGGTCGTCGTTCTGGGTCGCCAGGATTATTGAGGCTAACCCTCACTGAACGGATGATAAGCGCGACGTCGGCGCAAGGGGGAATCGACCATGAAGATTGTTGACTGCGCCACCCATGTGGTGGCGACCCCGCCGCCGCATATTGGCGGCATGTACTGGATCTTCGTCACCTTGCGCACCCAATGCGGCGTCGAAGGCGTCGGCGAAGCCTACGCCTCGACCTTTCATCCCAGCGTGATGGAGAAGGCGATCGACGACGTCTTTGAGCGCTTCTTAAAAGGTCACGATCCGCACCAGGTGGAGCGGCTGTTCCGCGAATGCTATTCCAGCGGATTCACTCAACGCCCCGATCTGACCATGATGGGCGTCGCGAGCGCCTTGGAAATGGCGTCCTGGGACATTATCGGCAAGGCGGCGGGCCAGCCGGTCTACAACCTCCTCGGCGGCAAGGTCCGCGACAAGCTGCGTTGCTACACGTATCTCTATCCGAAGACAGCGGCGGGCGACTATGACTACGACAATGTCCATTTGGCCGTTGATGAGGCGATCGCATGCATGGAGATGGGCTTTACCGCGCTGAAGTTCGATCCCGCCGGTCCCTATGGCGTTTACTCCGGGCATCAATTGTCGCTCGAGCATATGAAACGCTCTGCGGGGTTTTGCGAGAAGATCCGCGCGGCGGTGGGAACCAAGTGCGATCTCTTGTTCGGCGCCCACGGGCAAATGACTCCAGCGGGCGCCATTCGCCTCGCGAAAGCGTTGGAGCCCTATGATCCCTTATGGTTCGAGGAGCCGACGCCGCCCGGACAAACCGAGGCCATGGCCCGGGTCGCGGCGAACACCAGCATCCCGGTCGCCACCGGCGAGCGCCTGACGACGAAATACGAGTTTCAGGACGTGTTGGCGAAAGGCGCCGCAGCGATCTTGCAGATGAATCTCGGCCGGGTCGGCGGAATTCTCGAGGCCAAGAAAATCGCCGGCATGGCCGAAGCGCACTTCGCCCAGATCGCGCCGCATCTCTATAATGGCCCTGTCGGCGCCGCCGCCAGCGTTCAACTCGCCGCCACGGCCCCGAATTTCCTCATTCAAGAAAGCATCATGACTTGGGATGGGTTCCATGCTGAGGTTCTCGAAGAGAAGATCGAGTGGCGCGACGGCTATATCATTCCCTCCGACAAGCCTGGGCTCGGCGTCACGCTCAATATGGACGTGGTGAAGGCGCACTCGCCCTATCGCGGCAAGGCGACCCATTTGTCGATGATGTCGGCCCCGTATGACGTCAAAGACCACGCAGCTGGCGATTGGGACAAGAAACCCGGACGATGACTCAAGCGCGCAATGAGTCGTTTGATTATATCGTGATCGGCGCCGGCTCGGCGGGCTGCATTTTGGCGGATCGACTGAGCGCGTCCGGGCGCGATCGTGTTTTGGTGATCGAAGCCGGCGGCGGCAGCTTCTCGCCGTGGCTGCGTGCGCCGCTCGGCTACGCCAAGACGTATTATAATCCCCGTTACAATTATATGTACTATACCGAGCCGGAAGCGGCCCTCGACGGGCGCAAGCTCTATGTGCCGCGAGGCAAAGTGCAAGGCGGCTCCGGCGCCATCAACGCCATGATCTACGCCCGTGGCGAGGCGCGGGACTTCGACGACTGGGCCCGATCCGGCGCCGCCGGCTGGTCGTTCTCGGACATCTTGCCGTATTTCAAAAAACTCGAACGGCATCCTTTGGGAGATACGGACCATCACGCCGCTGACGGCAGGATGGGGATCACCAGCATGCGGCGCGACGCGCACAGCGTCTGCGAGGCGTTTATCGACGCCGCCAGGCAAGTCGGCTTCGACTATAATGACGATTATAACGGCGCGGCGTTGGATGGAGCTTGTTATTACCAAGCCAATATTCAAAACGGTCTGCGCGCGTCGAGCGACGCGGCCTATTTGCGTCCCGCCGCGTCACGCAAAAATCTCGCGATCGTGCGCAAGGCGAACGCGGAAAGGATCTTAATCGACGATCAAGGTCGGGCCCGAGGCGTGCAATGCCGCGTCGGCGGCGACAGCGTTTCATTCTCGGCCCAAAAAGAAGTCATCGTCAGCGCCGGCGCCGTGAACTCTCCGAAACTGCTGCAGCTGTCCGGCATTGGCGACGGCGCGGCGGCGCGCGACCTTGGGATCGCGGTTCGTCGCCACGCTCCCGCCGTGGGCAAGAACCTGCAGGATCATCTGTGCGTCACCTATATGTATCGATCGCGGGTGAAGACGTTGAACGACGAGCTTGGCGGCGCAATCGGTCAGGTCATGGCCGGGCTCAAATATCTCGCCGCCCGGCGCGGCCCTCTGGCCATGAGCCCGAACCAAGCCGGCGGCTTCTTCGTTCAGTCCAACGACGCCGATGAGTCGGGGAACGGCCAAGACAGCGCGCCGTCGGGCGCTCCGCCGTCGAAGTTCCAGGTCTATTTCAATCCCATGGCGTACTCACGGCCGGAGAATTTCGGCGGCCGCGTGGCCCTTGAACCCTATTCCGGCTTCGTCATCAGCCACAACGCTTGCCGCCCCACAAGCCGCGGGGAAATCGCCGCGGCGTCGCCCGACCCAACCGCCGCGCCGCTAATCCGTCCGAATTATCTGTCAACGGATAAAGACGTGCGGGACGCCATCGCGGGGGACCGGTTGCTGCGCCGATTGATGAACGCGCCGGCCCTGCGCGCGATCGTCGAGAGCGAGGTTGAGCCCGGGCCCGGCGGCGCGTCAGACCCGCAAGCGGCGCTGTCGTATTTTCGCGCCAATGCAGTGTCAATCTATCATCTGTGCGGCTCCTGCCGCATGGGCTCGGATCCGCAATTATCGGTCGTCGACGCACGATTGCGGGTTCACGGCGTCTCCGCCTTGCGCGTGGTCGACGCATCCATCTTCCCCAACATTACGTCGGCGAACATCAACGCTCCGACCATGATGGTGGCGGAGAAAGCCGCCGCGATGATTTTGGACGACGGACGTTGAGCGCTTCGCCGCCGGAAGGGCCGCCATTAACCCGCCGCTTTTAACTCCAACGTCGTGTGCAACCCGCCATCTCTTGTCACCCTGACGATTTTTCGGCAGGTGCCGAGATCCCAAGAAGCCTGCCCCGCGCCGAAGAATTCGTCGTTCGGGTACAATGTTTGGAGGTGCAAGGACGAGGCATGTTTGTCGATCACCGCCGTCACTGCGACGATGTCATGATCACGCGTGTAGGACGTCACGCCCAGCCGAGGAATAATCTCTTTGACCCGCGGCAGCCCTCTGCGCGCCACCGCTTCTGGATGGTTGTAGACGTATTCCGGCGCCGCATGGGTGGACAACATGGCGACGATCATCGACGGCTCCTTGCCGGTCATTTTGTGGATCGCGCCGACATTCACGTGATTGACCACAACGCGGGTGGCCTCGCCGCCCAGGGCCGCAAGGGAGGCCTGCCCGAGATTGGAATTCAACAAGTCGCACAGAGCGACCGCCATATCGCCCTTTCCCTTCCAGCCGGAATTTCTGCGCAGGCTGCCATCGTCATAAAACGGATTGTTTTCAAACCGCGACTTGAACGCGTCATGGGCGACGCCCTTACCGCCGGCGTCGCCGGGGCTGCCGCGCAGCAGATGGCGACCGACGGAATGCGCCGATTTCGAGATTTCGCTCGCGTCGGCCGGCGACCGTTGCACGCCGTCGCGAACGACTTTGCCCTCGGATGAATTGATGAGCTTAAGCGCATCGGAAGGATAGTATTCCCGTACGAACGTCATGGCGATCTCCCGCGTCGCTGGTCCAAATTGGCGAGCTGTCCATCAGTCGCTAATGCGACGGGATTGTCAACTAAACCGCCGCCTGTCGGCGGATTGCCCCGCGCAAGATCAGATGGGATAGTCGCGAGATCGCCGAACCGGGGACGACGGCTGTGGACGCGCCGACGAACGCGCAAAGGTGAAAAGCAGATCCAACTGCGCCGAGGAAAGGGAATCTTATGATCAGACAACTATCGACGATGGTCGCCGCGACCGTTCTATCGGCGGCGTGCGCCGACGGCGGCGACGGCGTCCCCTCTCCAGCGTCGGCGCCTCAGCTCACGGCCCATTTGGCGATAGAAGACGGACGTATCGTATCCTTACACGGCCTAAAATACCGTATCGACGCCAGCGACGGCTTCGCCGTCGTCGGGCCGAAACACCGTCAGGACGCGTTCAATGGCGCGCCGTTCGAGATATCCCTCGCCGCGTTCGTCAGCGACGAGGCGGCGCTCATGGTCCACGCCGAGCGGGTCGCCGACGGCAGCGGCGCGTCGAACTACGACAATCTGCCGGTCGCCGATTGGCCTAATGACGCCTTCCGCTCGCCCGGCGCGCAGTGCGTCGTCATCGCCCGGGCCGACACCGAAGGCGAACATGACCTTGAATGGTTGATGGCGAACGGCTTCGATCCCGTCGGCTCCTTGCTGTTCGCGCAATATTTCGCATCCACTGACGACTATAATGACGAAGTAGTCTTGTCGATCATCGCCCATACCTCCTCGTGCGACGACAATCGTTCCTATGATGACGACATCGCCGCACTGCAATCGCAATTCACGGTGTCGGCGGCTGCGAAATAGTCTCGCTGACCGCTCATCCTTCCGGCGGCAACCCCAAAAGGTCGCGCACCATCGCTTCGCGCGAGGTTAGGCCGATCGCCCGCCCCTCCTCCACGGCGGTGACCGCGTCGACCCCTTGGCGGCTGCGATACAGCGCCCATACCGCGCCGGCGCGATTGGCCGAGCCGCAGTGCAAAAGAACGGGATAGTTCGCTGGGTCCGACAAGGCCGCCTCCACCGCCGCAACTTGATCCCAAGCCGACGCGTCGGCGGCCAGCGGAATATTTTCATAGGCGACGCCAAGCGCAGCCGCTTCGGCTTTTTCTTCTGCGACGCCATCTTCAGACGGACGGCGCAGGTCGATGATCAATCGGAAGCCAAGCGCCTTCGCTTCGGCGACCCCATCGCCCTTTAGCTTGCCCGCCGTGCCGACATAGGGCGCAGGCCTGGCGTAATTGACGATAGCGCGTGAGACCGCGTCGCCAAACGGCGCCCTGGCTATCCCCTCCGCCGCAGCGAAAGGCCCGGCGATCGAGCGCGACGGCGCTGGCGGCGCGCTGACGCAGGCGGAAAGCCCGGCGATGGCGATGAACAATAAGCAAGCGGCGCGACGCGGCATGGCCTTCTCCTTCAAAGACGTCGACTGGTGGAAGGAATATAGACGAAAACCCGGCGCTGGGCGCGCCTAGTTCGCGCGCAGCATCAATAATAATCGGGTTTCTTGGTCCGCTTCCGCCGCCGCGGCGAAATTATCGTCGATCACGCTCCAACCAGCATAGGCGGCGAACCAGAGCGACAGGGAGCGACGCGCCGACGCAGCGCGCCATCGCCGCGACAAAACCGCTTCGGAAATATCCGCCTCGAACCGCGCGCTCACGTCGTGAGTTTGCAGAAAATAATTGTCGCGAAATTCGTCGGCGTCGAGCGAAAAAGCGTCGACGCTCAACTTGATGTCGGGGAGCGCGTCGAACCTCTTGGTAAAAGCCATGCCGCCAGTCAGCAATCGCTCCGACGTCACGCGTGAATACCGGGCGTCGCGCTTTAGCTCGCTCATATTCACGTACACGGATAAGTCCCAATCGTCGTAGAACACCGAATGAAAAACGTCCGCGCCGAATTCGGTGTCGAGCTCGGCGAAGACAGTGTCCTGGAAATCGTTGCGTTGGTTCCAATAGACGTAAATGTCCGACACGTAATGGTCGCCGCTCTTGCCGAAGCCGAGACCGAACGACCGACGAACGGCGTCGGGCGAATCGATCAGCGTCGCCTGGCGCGAGGCGCGCCATGAAAATCCGAGCGTGACTTCGTCAGGCGTCCAAGCGGGACGCTCGCCCCACACCTTTCCAAGATCAAGCCCAAAACGTCCGCTGACCATTCGATTGGACGAGAAGACATCGGAGTCGAAGCGAATTTCATCCGTTTCAAGCGTTATCTTCGCGCCAATGGCGCCCCGCGCCATCCTGACAATATTGCGATCATAGTCGAAATAGTGATCGCCATGGACTTCCTTTTCGAACGACGCGGTCGTTTCGCCAAAGGTCGCCTGCGCGACGCCATTGAACGTCGATCCTTCATAGGAGAGATCGACGATGCTGCTGGTCTGGGCGCTGCGGAATGACTGGCCGGCGCTGACATAACTAAGCTCGAGGTCCGCGTCGATGGCGTCAGTCTTGATGACGTCCGCTTTGAGATGTTGAAAAAACGCCGACGATTGCCGATTTTGCTGCGCCATGGCGCTCGGTTCGAAAATCCAGTTTCCAGGATCCTCGCTCAACCGCCGATAAATCGCCGTTTGCGAGCTGGCGAACCCGCTCGTTAGCTCAAGCCCGCCGTCCAAACGACGCACCGTCACGGCGCCGTCAATGACGGCGTTGTCGCGCCACCGATCCAAGGTTTCGACGCCGACCCCGCCCCGGTTTAGAATTATCGGTCGATGGGTGCTGAACACGCCAACGCGCAATTCCGTCTGGTAGGCCTCGCCGCTTTGCATCGCGACGACGCCGTCTATTTCGCTGCGCCAGCTTTGATCGGGGCTGAGGCTCGCGGCGAAAATGTGCCGTCGCCCGGCGACCGCGTCGGCGCCAAGCCGGTGGCTTTGCGTGATCGTCAGGGAGCTGCTGGGGTATTCGACGGCGACGGCGTTATCGCCCCGCCAGGACACTTTCGCCGGGCTGACGCACCATGATTGCGCGGACGCATCGCCGGCGGCGGGACGCGCGGCGACAAGCGGCGACGGTGCGAACGCGGAACCCGCATCGCCGGCGCGCTGAACCGAACCGCTCTTCGGCACATAATTCGTACAGGCACTAACATTTGGCGAATAGGCGTGGGCGACGCCCACAATCGTCAATAGATGGGCGAAGCAAAACAAAGCGGCGCCGCGCGCCGCTCGCGTGGCGTTCGAGTTCATCGCTTGCAATCTTGAACGGTCGCCCGGCTCACGCCGAGCGACCATCCTGCTTTAATGATTCAGAGCGCTAGTTAGGCTTTTTTGAAGTCATTGAGCGCGGCGCGCAGCGTCTTCACGCACTCGCCTTGGTTCTTAAAGCCGAAAAAGTCGCTGAAGTCCTTGCAGAAGTTGACGCGGCTTTTGTTGATCGAGCTTTGGCATTCGCCCATCGTATCCACGAAGCCGGCGTCAACGACGGCGCGGCAATAATCGCGAATATTGTTTGCGCTCGCAGTGCTGAAGACGGTCGCGTTGAAGCTGAACGCCAGAGCGATTGCGGATGCGGCATGCACTACTTTTTTCATACTGGATTCTCCTGTTTTTAGATGAACAGGGGCTCTCCCCCACAGCTTCCATACAACATAAACGCCACCAGCGAAACATTTAATTAGTATAGGAACCTATTTTTACGCGCCGCAGCGCAACAAAGGAGATGGTTGTGCGCATACGCACAAACAACCAACCTAAAAATGGACAGTATAACATCTATTCGAGCTCGCCGCTTCGCGATTGCAGCAACCGGATCGCGCGCCGCTCCCCAATGGAGCCATTGATCTCAACCATGAAAACGGGATGCGACTTGAGCTGCTTACGGAGTAAATAGATCAGGAACAACGGAGCCTCGACGCCTACGCGAGCGGCGGCGATAGACCGACCTTAGAAGCTGCCTTCAACAGTGAACGTGAATATGGTTCCGAAATTTCGGAAGCGCTCCTCGCGAAACAGGACGTCGTTTGTCAATCGATCATTGAAGACGGTTCTGAAAAAGTCATTGTCGCGATCAAGAACGTTCGAGACCGACGCTCTCAACGTCAATCCGGCGACGTCCTTGTTCTCGACATAGGCTTGCCCGAAGGCGAAGCTTTCCTTCACCACGCTGATTTCGTCAAGACGGACTTGCGGCGTGTCTTCCTCGTGAGACACGGAGAAGCCAAACGCCCAATCAGTATCGGGGAAGTCCTGTCTAAACTCAGCTTCGAGATCAAAATAGTCTTCGTCGGAAATTCGGCGCGACGCCTGGGTCAAAGGATCGACGACGCTTGAGTCGGCGTACGCGACGGAGATATCGACGCGCGCGCCGCGCCAGCCGAACGGCTCGGACAAAATGGTCGCGTCCAGAGTCGCGCCGAAACGCGACGCCGCGTCGATGTTCCCGGGAGCCTGACCGCCTGTCTCAATCGGAATCTGATCGACGATGTCGGTGATGTCCTCGTAAAAGCCGCGCACCGTCAACGAGCCAAGCGCGTCAAAAGCTTGTTGAAACTCCACTTCAAAAAGCCAGCTTTGCGGCGGCACGAGGTTCGCGTTGCTGACATTGACTTGATCCTGGTTCACATTGACCGATGCGATGAAGTCGAAAAAATTCAACTGACCGACCACGCGCTCGAGCTTGGCTGATACGTTGGTTTTGTCCGAGGGGCGCCAATTGAGGGAAAGCGATCCTTTTGGCCGCACGAAATCGCGCGTCAGGCCGAATTGCCCGGATTGTCGTATCTCGGAATATTCGACGCCGAGCGAGGATTGCAGCTGCCAATTCGGCGACAGGGCGCGACTGACGCTCAAGGTCGTTTCCGCCCTGTCTTCCTCCACGCGCGAAGACGCGCCAGGCAGGGGCGCGGGCGCCAAGACGCCGACGGCGTCGCGCACTTGCAGGCTGCTGTCGATGTCGAGGAAATTGCGCGCGCCCTCCACAGCAAGCTGCCAATCCGCGCTCAAGGCGTTGACCGAGTATTCCGCCCGGGCGATCAGTTCCGCCTCGTTCGCTTGGCGCTCGAAAACCGACCCTGCGTCGGGCGATCCGTCGTCGAACGAGAACGTGACCGCACCGACCGTGGGGCTGTTTTCATAGCGATAAAGCCCGATGAGCTTCAGCCTGCCGGACAAGGCGCTGAATTCGTAGTCGCCGCCGATCTCGTAATTATACTCGTCCTCGGTTTGGCGTAAGACGCGCGTGTTGGCGTCAGCGCCGCCAATGTCGCGCTGGGACGTCTCCGTGCCGCGCAGAAAGAACGCCTGGGTCTCGCCGGTGAGATTGAGGACGTTTCCGTTCGCCGCCGTCCGGGTGAACGAGCCGGAGAGGATCGGCCGGTCGATGTTCCGATTATTGTTCTCCTGGCGCGTCTCGATCAGCGCGCCGGCGCCGTCATAGACGAATTCAGGGCCGGAGTCGTTAAACCGCCATTGCTCGTTTTCGAAACTGACCGTCCACTCGGTCCGCTCGCCGCCTCCCGACAGGGACACCTCGCCATTGCCCCACCGAAACGGCGCCCCGCGCGTGCGAAATTGCGGTTCATACCGAAATCGTCCGTTCACGTCGCCGGTCGAACCGGTGACCACGTTCAAGACCTGCCCCGACAGTCCCGCGATCTCCAGGCTGGCGCCGTCCAAGATTTCCAGCCGCACCACGTCGTCCGCGGGCACCCGCCCCAGCGCGGCGAGCGGGCCGTTGGATTTGCCGGATATCCGCCGCCCATTGATCAGCACATTGGTGTCGGCTTGTCCGAGCCCTCGGTCGTCGCCGCCTTCGCGGATCGAGAACCCGGGAATCTGATTGGCCATATCGAGCGCAGTGCGCGGCGCGAAACGGTCGAATTCTTGCGGCGCATACGAGCGCCGCAGAGCCGATGGAGCGTCGTCGTTCGCTAGGGCCGCCCCGGGGGACAATAGCGAGCCCATGAAAACCACGCTCAACCCGAGTAAACGCACCAAAAACCCCTGACCGGTCGACTGACGACCCATTTCGAAACAACAACAGCAGAACTGACGCGAAGAACGCCGTCAATGCCGGCTTTTGGAAAAATACGTCAATTGATTTAGCGCTTTGTGAACTCAGCGCAGTGCGCGTTCGCGCCCGTAGCGCATGACGCCAGCAGCGCCCATGGGGATTGATTACGATCCAGGGCGACGCAGATCCCATGCGCGATAGAGCGCGTTTAGGTCTTGCGCCGTCCGGCATTCAAGCCATGGGAGATCCGCGCTCTCGGCCATTTTCGCATAGCGGGTCGCGCTTCGCGGGGTCTTGAAGAGTATCCAGTCGATCATTTCCCATTTCACGTATTCCTTGCCGCCTTCTAGGCCTCCCGCGCGACTGGCCGGATTGACCAAAGAGCGCTTTATATAGCGCGCAAGCCGGAGCCAATGATTTGACGTAAGCAGAATAATCCCCGTCGCGCGTTTGAAGCGCGCTGGCATTAGACGCGAATAGTTTCCGTCCATAATCCACCGGTCGGCCAGGATCGCCTTATCGTGCATTGCTTTGAAGTCGGCTTCGTCTCGAGCCTCCCAATCGGTGTTCGGCAGGTGGTGCAGCCGATCGAGGTGAACGACGGGGAAATCTAGCTTTTCCGCCAATGCGATCGCCAGAGTCGACTTGCCGGCGTTGGAGGGGCCGAGCACCATAATTCGCCGCCCGAGATCATCATAGTGCAACATGGCGCCGCCCCTTGCTTCCGTCCGGACCGACGCCCGCGGCGCCGTCAGAAATGTCGCGTCGATACCACGCCTGGCGAGAACGCTCCATACCCCGTCACCCGTCGCC
>CAYWWL010000005.1:0-10897 GCA_964461925.1 uncultured Caulobacterales bacterium
CATAGAGACCGCCAATGCCGCCCGTCGCGAGCACCGTCGCGGGCGCCGCGAGCATTTCCCGACGCTGCATTTCGACATCGTAGGCTAGGACGCCGCCGACTTCTCCATTGTCGTTGCGGAGAAAATCTTCGACGACGATCCGTTCACGGAGTTCGATGTGAGCGGCTGCCTGGGCGGCCTTAATGAGCGCGGACATGATCGCTGCGCCAGCTTGGTCGCCGCTCGCGTGTATCACGCGGTCGACCCGGTGCGCGGCCTCGCGACCAAGCTTTAGCGCGCCATCGCTATGCCGATCGAAAGGCACGCCATAGGCGAGAAGGTCGTCGATACGGGCGGGGCCTTCGCTGCACAAGACCCGTGCCGCCGCTGCGTCGACCAGGCCTGCGCCTGCGGCCATTGTGTCTTCAATGTGCGATTGCACGCTGTCGCCGGGTCCTATGGCCACGGCGACGCCGCCCTGGGCCCAGCTCGACGACGCGCCTTCGCCCAAGCGCCTGGCGGTGAGCACCATCACGGGCAGAGGCGCAAGTTTAAGCGCCGTGAACAGCCCCGCAACGCCTGCCCCGACGATGATGACTGAAGGCGACGACATCGCGGCGGCCCGTCTTGGCGCGTCCGAGCCTATGGCCGGGATTCAATCGCAGCGACGGTGGGTTCGTGCTTTTGGTTATACATCGACTGACGGGTTAGCGGCAGCGCCAACATGCGGTCGATTGGCGTTCGGGCGCGATCAATGGTGGCGGGATCGATCACGACTTCATGCTGCAGGTTCTGTAGGCAAGCGAGAATGTTCTCCAGCGTAATCCGTTTCATGTGCGGGCACAGATTGCAGGGGCGGACAAAATTCACGTTTGGATTTTCAGCGGCGACATTGTCCGACATTGAACACTCAGTGATGAGGACGACGTTCTTCGGTTGATTGTCTCTTACGTAATTGCTCATGCCGCTGGTCGAACCGGCGAAATCCGCCGCCGCGAGAACGTCGGGCGGGCATTCCGGATGCGCCAACACAACGACATCCGGATTAGCGGCGCGCATTTCAGCAATGTCATCCGGCGTGAATTGTTCGTGCACTTCGCACGCGCCGGCCCAGGTGACGATCTTGACGTCCGTCATGGCGGCCACATTGCGGGCAAGGTATTGGTCAGGAAGGAAAATAACCGTGTCGGAATTCCAGTGTTCGGCGGCGTATTCGACGACTTCGACCGCGTTGGACGAAGTGCAACATATATCCGTCTCGGCTTTCACGTCGGCTGTCGTGTTCACATAGGTTACGACAGGCGCGCCCGGATACTTCTCTTTCATCAGGCGAACGTCCGCGCCGGTGACCGAAGAGGCGAGGGAACAGCCTGCGCGGGCGTCCGGAATAAGCACTGTTTTCTCTGGGCACAGAATTTTTGACGTTTCGGCCATGAAATGCACGCCGGCCTGGACGATGACATCGGCGTCTGTGTTCGCCGCTTCTTTCGCCAACTGCAGCGAGTCCCCGGCGAAGTCGCCGACGCAATGATAGATCTCGGGCGTCATATAGTTGTGAGCGAGGATCACCGCGTTGCGTTCGCGCTTTAGATCATTGATCGCTGCGATGTAGGGCGCGTGTAAGCGCCACTCGAACTCGGGGATAAACTTGGCGACACGCGAATACAGATGGTCGGTCTTCGCCTTCACCTCGTCGGTGTAGGCGAGCGGCGAGACGGCGTTATTGTCTTGCTCGAATTCATTTCCGAACGCTGCCATGCCCCACTCCTCTGTCTATTATGCTCAAGTAGAGCATATATGGGGTGTAAAAAATCCCCCGCAAGGGGAGGGAGCTGGGAAAATACTTAATGAGACGCCGCCGTCAAGCCGGTTTGACAGAATCATCCGTCTGGGCCGGGCTTTTTAGCGGAATGCGCGGGCTGCGCTTCAGGCGCGGAATCGAAAGCCCTCTAGCCGCGCGGTCCGCCGAGGCCGTTCTTGAGATGGTGAACAAAGCCGCGGGACGTCCAGATTTTTGCTGCTGGGTTCGGCCGGTTTTTTCCACTAACGCGCTGCTCTCCGCACTTCGGCGGAAATTCTGTTTGTGGAGGGTGAAGCCCACCAGCGCCTCTGCCGTTTTTTGCAACGTGAAGAGCGAAAATTCGTGCGCCAACAGATCGAAGATGACAGGACGGTATTTGAGTTTTCCGCGGATGCGCCCAATGGCCGTCGCCAGAATTCGGCGATGGTCCGAAATCATGCCGGAACCAGTCGTCGAGGTCGCCCGTTCGTCCCCGCCCGGAGCTCTCAGGCCAGCGGCGGCTCGATCGCGCCACGCTTCGATGACGAGTCCCGCCTCGTACATCAATTCATACCGGTCGAGCGCGCGCTCCTCCTCCCAGCCGACGTCAGTGAAGCCAAATGCGATGTTAATTCGTTCACGTCGTCTGTTGGCGATTGCGGCGTCGGGCGCCCGCGCGATCCATGCGTCAAAGCCGGGCATGACCGCGTCTGAGATCGAAAGCGGTTCGTTTTTGCGCCAATCCTCCCAAGGGAAAAATTCGTACCAAGATCGCCAGCCTGCGCCTGCTGCGCCGACGTCCGCTGGCGCAGCGGCGAGGGCGAGATACCCAACCGACACGGTGCGCTTGTTCGGGTCGGCGCCGTAGATCAGGGCGGCGGGGGATTCCCTGCCCTTGTCGCCAAACGTGTAAAGTTGCTCGACAAAGCCGAGTTTTACGCTTGTTTGACGCTCCACCCATTCGAGCAATCCAACTTCGAACGTGCGATGGCGTTCCGGGTCAAATGGGCCATAGGGAAGGCTTAATGACCCGTCTGGGGATCGGACGCACAGCACTTTTGGCGTTTCATCGTCGACGACGGCGATCACCGCATTCAGACCGATGGTGACCGGGGCGAACGCCGGGTCGAGTGGCTTGGCCTTTGCGGTCATTGACGGACTCCATTGGCGCGCGATGGGCGCGTCAGTCGCGGAACATCGCCAGCGTCGATCATTCCCTTAGTCGGGCGTTGGAGGCAAGCCGCCGCTTGCGACCGCGCCGATCGTTAGTGGAGTTGTTGGACCAATGTCGTGGGCGCGCTGAGCACGGGGCGTGGCGGGGCCAGATCGTCGAGGGCGTCGGACATTCGGCCGTCGCGCTCTAGCATTGCGTCGGCATAGTCCACTAGTAGCGGACATGGATCCGCATGCGGGGCGGCGTCGACGATTCGTCTTAGCAGATCACGCTCGCGGGTATTCGGCAGCGCAGCGCAAAGCAAAATGAAACCCGCAGCTGTCGAGCGGGCGACGCCGCGTTTGCAATGCACCAGCACTCGCTCGCTCGGGGAAATCTCTTTGCCAATGGCGACGATCTCTTCAGCCCGCAATTTCGCTGCGTTGGTCATGCTAACAGCGCAACTCTCGTCCTTGACGTAGAGTTTGGCGTGACGCGACGCTGGCAAGCCGTCAAACCGCGGGATCTCTTCGTCTTCCGACAATAAAGAGATCACCCTGTTTGGCGCGTGCGCCGCGAAAGCGTTGTGCGCTTCCTGCAATGAACTAATGATCAACATGTTCCGATATTTGGCTCACCCGCGTTTAAAAATAAACAACCTCATCGTCACAGGCGTTTGAGGTCGCGCGGATGTTACAAAGCTTTACAACGGATCGTGGACCGCGCTCTAGGTCGCGGCGAGGATGTCATTGAATCGGGCGAGGAAGCGCGTCTGTGCGACATTGGTGGTCTCCACCTCGATCATCATGGGGGCGATGCCGCGCGGGGACCCGAAAAGACTGCGCGCTTCGGCGTCGGTAAAACCAGCGAATTGGGTCGCTTCGAAAAAAGCGCTCGCGCGATCCGCGCGTTTGATGACCTTTTCAATCGTGCTCGGTAACTCGGCTGGGACGCCAAATCGAATATGGATCGCTTTCTGCAACCGGTTTTCAATTGACTTGTAGTTATCGCCGATAGCCGACTTGAAGGGACTGATCATGTCGCCGATGACGAATTCTGGCGCGTCATGGAGCAGTGCCGCCATCTGATAGGCGGGCCGCCAATCCGGACGCAGAACGCGACAGAATTCCTCCACCAGGACGGAGTGCTGCGCCACCGAGAAGGCGCGCGGGCCAGCCGTTTGGCCGTTCCAGCGCGCCACGCGCGCCAAACCATGGGCGATATCCTCGATTTCAATATCGATCGGCGATGGATCTAGAAGGTCTAAACGGCGCCCCGAGAGCATGCGTTGCCAAGCTCTCGGCGCCGGTTTCGCGCGGTTTGCCCCTCTTGATGGCATTGTGCGGCGTTCCCTTTCCAATCAAACCCAATAAATTCGCGGCGAAATCGCCGAATTGGCGAAAAGTGGGCGTAGCAAACCCTTTGCGGCGCAACAAGCGCCGCCGCGGGCGACTGAGGCCGCGCCTGAAAGTCCACATGTTGGCAATTTGCGACGAACGGGCTTGATGCGGCGGCGTTCATTGTTAACCCTAGGGGCTGAGAGACGGAATAGCGCCGTGTCGGCGCAAGAATTGGGGCAGGGGATCAATGGCTGACTCGTCAGAAGAACTATATGAAACCAAAAGCGGCGGCTGGATGTGGCTGTTTTTGCCGGTAATCCTTTTCATCGTCGTCGGCTTCGGTCTGTCGATTGGCGCTTACGCTTTTGCAGAACAAGACCTGACGGCCCTTGAATCATTGGCGGCCGGTTTCGGCGGCCTTGCAGGCGTCATCGTGGCTTTGTTCGCGACATTGATTGGCTTGGTGCTGGCGCTTTTCTCAACGGTGATCGGATTGGTGATCGCAGCCGGATCAATAGCGGTGACGCTGTTCTTCGTTGCGTCGCCATTGATCGCGATCATATTGTTCATCTTGCTTCTGCGGGAACGCAAGGAACGCAATCGCGCTGTTGAAGCGCTGACGCGCTAACGAAAATGGTCAACGCGCCGAAG
This sequence comes from uncultured Caulobacterales bacterium, assembly GCA_964461925.1. GTDB lineage: Bacteria > Pseudomonadota > Alphaproteobacteria > Caulobacterales > Parvularculaceae > MED-G105. The sequence goes on from CAYWWL010000005.1 coordinate 4,904, forward strand.
GACTATTCGGCGCGTTTGACGAATTCGATGGTTTCCGTATTCACGATGATCTTTTCGCCGACCGAGATATAAGGCGGAACCATAACCCGTACGCCATTGTCGACAATGGCGGGTTTGAAACTGCTCGACGCAGTTTGGCCTTTAACGGTCGGTTCTGTTTCGATGATCTCTAGCGTCGCGTGCTCGGGCAGTTGCACGCTGATGGGGCGGCCTTCGTGGCTTTCAACGACGACCTGCATGCCGTCCTGCAAGAATGCAGCGCGCTCGCCGATCATTTCCTCGGCGATCGAGACCTGCTCAAATGATTCTCCGTCCATAAAAACCAAGAGATCGCCCTCTTTATAGAGGAAAGTGTGGTCTCGCTGCTCCAACCGGACGCGTTCGATCGTTTCCGACGCGCGGAAGCGTTCATTGAGCTTTCGCCCGTCGAGCAAATTTTTCAGCTCCACCTGATTATACGCCGGCCCTTTGCCGGGTTTCACAGCGTGGGTCTTCACCGCAACCCAGAGGCTATCTTGGTGCTGAATAACATTGCCAGGACGAACTTCATTGCCGTTGATTTTCATCGGAACCCAAATGGTTAGTGGTTATTGATTGAATTCCGGGGCAATAGCAGCGCCGCGGCCAACGCGCAAGGCGGGCCGCGGCGAGAGTGGCGCAATGGTCGACCGAAGGGCGAAGCGATCAATAATGCTTCTTGCGGTATTTGACGACGCCGCCGACCCGGACGGTGCCATCGCCCGAGGCGTCGAACGTGCCTTCGTTCTTGGCCACCGAGACTTGGCCGGAGCCAGAGATCACGGCGCTCAAATTGGTTGAGACGCCGCCGAAATCAAAATCTCCTGATCCGTTGATGCGCACGTCCAGGTCTTCAGCGCGACCTTTGGCGACTTCGATATCGCCGCCGCCGGCGATTTGGATCTGCGTCGGGCCATTGACCTCAGCGAGTTCGATATCGCCGGATCCGTGAATCGACAGATCCGCCCCGCGGGCGATTTTGCCAGTTTCGATATCGCCTGAGCCATGGATCGAAGCGTCGAAGTCGCCTTTGATGGCGGTGGCTTGGAAGTCGCCGGATCCATGAATCTCGATGCTCGTGGAGCCGGCGATGTCGCCGAGGCGCACATCCCCTGAACCATGCACTTCGACATCCGTCTCGCCGGCGGAAACAGCCGCGAAATTGCCGGATCCATGGATCTCCAGATCCAAGGCTTTCCGCACCGCTCCAAGGGTCACGTCTCCAGCGCTGTGGATGCTGATATCGGCGGATTTCACGTCGCCGAAATCGGCAATGACATAGCCGCTATCGATGGCGAGGTCGCCGTCGATATCGCCGCCGCGGACGACCGTGAATGAGTCGTCAATGTCGACCGCCGCGCCTTTGGGCACCAAGATTTTCAGCTTTGGGTATTTGGCGACATAGCTCCGAAGCCCGTCATTGCCGCTGCGCCAGCCGATCTGGCGGCTGATCTTGTTTTTCGACAATGGTTTTTCGCCACGCACGGTGACGAGATCGCCGCTCTGGTCGATGATGACAGGAAAATCTTTCTCGCCGTCCGTCAGGGCGACCATGATCTTGTCGCCGGATGCAGCGATTTCTACGGACCCGATGAAATCAGAGATTTCCAGCGCCTTCGCGCCTGAAAAGGATTTTGTTTCGTCGGCGTGAGCCGGCGCGAGCGCGGCGGCGACAGCGAGGGTGGATATCAAAGACCGTAACATAGAAGCGCCCCTTATTGACGTATTGCATTCCCGGCCACGCTACATTTGTAGCGCGCGGTGCGCAATGGCTGAAATCGGCGAAATCTCTCGCCTCACCGTATTTTCAGGGCGGGTCGCCTCGCAGTTAGGCCAGCCGCTCCATCTCCTCTGGGGAGATGTCAAAATTGGCGTAGACGTCCTGGACATCGTCGCAATCATCAAGCGCATTGAGCATTTTCAGCAGCGTTGCCGCTTTGTCGCCTGACACATCAATAGTGTTTTGCGGTTTCCAGATTAGCTTCGCCGATTGCGCTTCGCCGATCGCTTGTTCCAGATTGCCTGCTACTTCGGCCAGCATATCGGCGGCTGTATAGACCATATGCGATGCGTCCGACGTCTCCACGTCGTCGGCGCCGGCTTCAATCGCAGCTTCCAGCATGGCTTCTTCGTCGCCAGCATCAAGCGCATATTCGATTGCGCCGACCCGGTCGAACATAAAGGCGACGGAGCCGGTTTCGCCTAAATTGCCGCCATTTTTGGCGAATGACGTGCGCACTTCGCTCGCCGCACGGTTGCGGTTGTCTGTCAGGACTTCGACGATGACGCCAATGCCCGCTGGACCAAAACCCTCGTACCGAACTTCTTCGAAATTGGCTTCGTCGGCGCTCGTCGATTTCTTGATCGCGCGATCAATATTATCTTTCGGCATGGACTGCGCTTTTGCGGCCTGAATGGCCAGACGCAGACGTGGGTTAAAGGCTGGGTCGGGTGCGCCCATTTTTGCCGCCACAGTGATTTCTTTGGAAAGTTTCGAGAACATTTTCGACCGCTTGGCGTCCTGACGGCCTTTGCGGTGTTGAATATTCGCCCATTTACTGTGTCCGGCCATAACCTCTAAATTCCTGCAGGTTGTCGATCTAGGGGCGTTTAGCGCGGGCGTGGTCGCTATTTCAAGGTCTACTCGACGATTGGCAGTGATTCACCCAGGACGCCGCCGGTACGCACGGCCTCCGCCCTGGTCGCCTTGCCATCAGGACCGGTTTCAAAGAACAGCCCAGAAATCGTCGCTTCACCAGTCGCGGGATTGAGCCGGCCGGTGTTCATTTTCGATGCGAAGCGACGCAGCGGCTCGGATTTCTCCATGCCGATTACGCTGTCATAGTCGCCGCACATGCCGAGATCCGTCATATAGGCTGTGCCGCCGGCCATGATATGGTGGTCACCAGTGGGCACGTGGGTGTGGGTGCCGACCACGGCGCTGACCCTACCGTCGAGATAGTGGCCGAGAGAATATTTTTCCGACGTCGCTTCGGCATGAAAATCGACGATCACAGCGTCGGCTTCGCGGCCAAGCTTAATGTCCGCCAATTCACGGTCGATGGCGGCGCATGGGTCGTCTATCGGCGGCATAGATCGCTGCCCCTGAGCGTTGATCACGAGCACATTGTGTCCCCCAGCGGTGACATACATGCCGCTGCCACGCCCAGGATTATCCGCAGGAAAATTGACCGGCCGAAGTAGGCGCATTTCCTGATTGTACAAATCTAGATCATCACGCTGATCAAATGCGTGATTGCCGGTCGTGAGTACGTCGACGCCAGCGTCGAACAATTCCTCGCAGATTGCGCCGGTGACGCCAAAGCCGCCAGCGGCGTTCTCGGCGTTAACCATGACGAAGTCGAGTTTCAAGCGGCGCCTTAATCGCGGCAAGTGCTGGCAGACGCTAATGCGTCCTGTGCGTCCGACAATATCGCCTAAGAGTAAAACCCGCATCGCGTTCCTACCGCCATTTACGCTGGCTGAAACGCGTCGCGTTCCGTCACCACCCAATCCAGGGGCTCGTCATGATCGGATACCGGCAAGTCGTCAACTTCTTGGCCGCCGAAGCCGTAGCCAATTGCAGTCACCTGGCCGTTTCGCCGCAGTTCGGCGAGCGTCCGATCATAATATCCGCCGCCATAGCCCAATCGGCGTCCGCGGCGCGTGAACCCCAAAAGCGGCGTGACGACGATGCTAGGGATCAGCGTCGGCGCGTCGTCCGTCGGCTCCATCACGCCGAATTTCCCCTTCTGCAACAAATCGTTCGGCGCGAATCCGCGGAATTCCAAAGGGGCGTTTTTCTTAATTGTCACGGGCAAGGCGATCGACACGCCGAGGTCGACCAAGGCATCGAAAAGCGGCTCCGTATCCAACTCATGCTTGATCGGGTGATAAAGTGCGACGATATCGTCGGACGTTGTTTCTATGTGCTGCAGGAACATCCGTGCGGCGTGAACGCCGGCGTCGGGCCGCGCTGCAGCGAGGGCGCGCCGCTCCGCCGTCATCTGTTCGCGGAGTAGATGTTTTTTGTCGAATATTTGCTGCAGTGGCAACGTGAACATAGGCGATTGCGCGCGGGCCTTTCTGTCCGCCGAAAACGCCGCCCTGGCCGTCGGACTTATGATTCGCCCTGGACCCAAAGGACCAGGTGGGCGCCACGTGACGAAAACCACGGCTTAAGCCAGAGGCGGCTCCCAAGCAAAGATGTAAGGCCCCGGGGAATTTAGTCCTGACGCGCCGGGCAGCCCTCTGAACATAGGCATGCAGGCGGCGACGGTAAAGGTGCGAACGGAGGGTTCGCGCCTTTGCGCAGTTTCAGGAAAGAGGCAGGGCTATGTCGCCAGCGCCTTATTCGGCCTCAAATAATGTTATCGCCGCAACGGTCATGGCTTCCGCGCCGACTTTGACGGAAGGCTCCGGAGTTATTTTGAAGAACGGCGAATGGTGGCCGGCGGCATTTTCGAGTTCATCGGCTGGCGTTCCGCCCACCGCAAAATAGACGCCTTTAACGCCGGTTTCGGGCTGCACGAAATAGGCGAAGTCTTCCGCCCCCATGCCTTCAGGCGGCAGCGACACGATGCCATTTTCGCCGAAAGTTCTCGTGAACGCTTTACTGACGATCGCTGTGGTTTCGGGGTCGTTGACCGTCGGCGGAGTCGATTCAAAGCCATATTCGACGATTGGCGCCAAATTGTCCGGTACGCCAAGGCCTTTCGCGATTCCGGCCGCTGTCCGCTCGATGCCGGCGATCAATTGGTCGCGGATTTCGCGATCGTTCGACCGGACCGTCAGTTCTAATTCCACCTTGTCCGGAATAATATTGTGTTTAAAGCCGCCGTGAAACGACCCGACCGTAATGACCCCCGGTTGCAATGGATTGATGTTTCTGCTGACGACTGACTGCAGACCGACAACGATATGCGAAGCGACAAGGATCGGATCGACGCCTTTGTGCGGTCCGGCGCCATGAGCGCCAACGCCGCGCACGGTAATGTTGACGCTATCGGAGCTGGAATATGTCAGGCCGGGACGAAGTTCGATCTTTCCCGCGGGCAAGTCCGCCGCGACGTGGAAGGCGAGGGCGTAATCAGGCTTTGGAAAGCGCGTGTAAAGCCCATCCTCCATCATCGCCTTGGCGCCGCCGATGCGTTCTTCGGCCGGCTGGCCGATGAGCACTAGCGTGCCGGACCAGTCCTGCTTTCGGGCGGCGAGCTGGCGCGCCGTGCCGACAAGGGCGGTCATATGCACGTCGTGGCCGCAAGCGTGCATGACCGGCTTTTCAACGCCATCGATATCCACCTGGCGCGCTTTTGAGGCATAATCGAGATCAGTGTCTTCTTCGACGGGGAGCCCGTCCATATCCGCGCGAAGCATGACAGTCGGGCCGTCGCCATTCTCTAACACGGCGACCACGCCGGTTTGGCCAACGCCAGTGGTGACGGCGTAGCCCAAGGCCTTGAGTTCATCCGCGAGGCGCGCGGCGGTTTTCGATTCTTTGAACGAAAGCTCCGGATTCTGATGGAAGTGTCTGAAGAGCGCGCTGAGGTTATTATCGTAATCTGCGGCGATTGCCGCCCGGAGCGGCTGCGATGCTTCGGCGGACGCGCTGGTCGGAGTGGTCGTTTCCGCCGCGTCTTCCGCTGCGGCCGGCGCCGCGACCATGGGCTCTTCCTTATTGGCGGGCGGGGGCGCCGCGTTGAGTTCTACGGCGCCGTCGTCCGAAGGCGCGTCGGCTGCGGTAGGTTCAGCCTGCCCTTGGCAAGCGGCGCTGGTTAGTGACATTGCGAGCGCCAACGCGGAAACGACGAGACTCTTATTCATGGTGCCTCCATATCAGGGACCGTCCCAATCCGCCGCTTTTGGGCTGACCGCAGACGTAATAGGTTTTTGACGGGTGAACGGACGCATAGCCCCAACGTCGCCCTCGGCCTAACGTATCGCCGCGAAGCGGATTCACCTACTGGAAATTTCACT
>CAYWWL010000005.1:10997-22278 GCA_964461925.1 uncultured Caulobacterales bacterium
CGGTCGCCGAGCCCGGCCGGTTTGTCTCCAAGCGCGGTTGCGGACCGTCGATGCAAGCGGGTGACGCCAAAGAGGGACAATGCGTCAATATTGTCGCGGATTGCGCCCCTGGCGGCTGCGTCCGTCTCGACGAACAAGCAGAAGCTGGCGCCGCGTGAAATCGCCTCGAAGCCTAGCGCCCCTGATCCTGCGAAAAGGTCGACGACGCGGGCGCCGTCAAAGACGAAATCTTCGCGATGGGCGAGGATATTGAACAGCGATTCGCGCGTTCGAGCCGCCGTGGGCCGAGACGTACGCCCCTTTGGCGCGATGATGGAATGCCCACTGAACGACCCGCCGATGATTTTCATGCGACGGTGAATAGGAGCCAGCGGGTCCTATGTCAAAATGAATTCTGATTGATCGCGGTTGGGCGCTATGCGCTTGGGCGGGTCGCCGCAAAACAGATATGGCCGGAGAATCGCAGTTTTAGGTAGTTTTTTGCTTTCGCGTCGAGTCGTTTAACCAAGGCCAAGAGATCGATCATGGGATAGGCGAGCTCGGCCCAGCCAATGCGGCGCGCAGATATTTGCCGTATAATGAGGTTCATGCCTTCCGCTCCCGGGCGCATGAAGCCGTCATGGAACCCATTGTCGGTGAGCAATCGATAGACCCCGTAGGGCGTAAAATTGAATATCGAATACGAATGATAGGGCTCGAGATTAGACAGCGATCCAATGAATGCGCCGCCAGGCCGCAATACCCGAAATATTTCGTTGACGGCGGCGTCGGGATGCCGGACGTGCTCGAAGACTTGCCGCGAATAAACGACGTCGAACGATTGGTCATTGAACGGAAGGTCGACGCCATTGAAGGTGACGAATTCGGCGTCTTGCCGCCGCCGCGAAGCGACTTCCGGCGAGCATGCAATGTCGATCCCGGTATAGCGGGCGAGTGGCGATAGGCTCTTGACGAGATCGACGCCATGGCCCGCGCCGCAGCCGAAGTCCAAGAGATCGACGGCGTCGTTCGGCGATTCAGCGAAACGCGCTGACAGCATGCTCTCAGCGGATGCCTTTTGCGAATCGTCATTGGGAATCCAAGCCGCTATTTCATCGAATTCAGGGCCAAGCATAGGCGTTAACGTCCAGACTTTGGGCGCGAGAATTGCGCCCGCAGAGTCTTTGGTAGGCTGGCGGCCTTAATGCTTTGTCAACATTAACTATGGTCGAGCCCGACGCCGAAGATCCAGCCTTCTTCATCCGTGATGAGTGAGAGGGCGGATGACTCAAGGCGTGGTTGTTCAAACCAGAACGCCAACGAACCCGCAGCGTCTGCGCGGGCGACGGCAGTCGCGACCGCGCGCACTTGAGCGCTGTCCTTTATCTCCCCTGGGCGCGGCGACAGCGGGAAGATTGAAGGATAGATTTCGGTGAATACATGCTGGCGATTCTTGGGCGGGGCGAATCCCTCGTCAAATGGCCAAACGGCGATCGCGTCGCCATAGGCGGGATCCTGCAATATTCCATGGAGGCGTGCGATCCCAAGTAATGCCTGGGAGCCGACGGCGCCAGAATAGGCCAACTGCCAAACCGATTTGGCGGATTTCTGCAAATGTTCCACGCGGCGACGCTCGATTGATTTGAAAAAATCGCTAGCCGGTTTCCTCGCCGGCAGTCCGTCGAATGCGCGGGTTCGAGGGCGGCCCCAATACAGCGGCTCAGGAAAAGCAAGACCATTGAACTGCGCCGCCACTTCGAACCGATTGGATTGATTGTCGTCCTGGTCGATGATCGCGTCGGCGAGCGTTCGCCAAAGCGAACGCCATGACGTCCGCCCTGACACAAGTTGCGCGGCGTCCGCCGGGTATCCAAAGGCGAAATCGAAACCGAACAGCCCCCGCCGCCCGTCCTCAATTGATTTCTTGAGGAGTCCGCGCAGGCAATCCATGGCTTTGTGGCGCGTGGGAAAATTTTTAGGCTGACTAACTCTCACGCCGCTATTCGATCGACGCGCGACGCAGATCCATATGGAATCAGCGCCCATCGTCGGGCGATTGGCGGCGGACCAATCCACGGCGACATAGAAATCGAAGATCGACACTTTGAAGCTGCTTATTGCCCGTCTTTGTCGTCGTCGAGGGAATGGCCGCCGAGGGCTTTCTCGCGGCGCTTTTCTTCCTCGCGCGCTATTTGTTTCTCTTGCTTGGTGCGTCCGTAAGCGACTCGGTTTTCGTCCGCCTGCTTGGCGCGCTCGGCGCGCGCCTTGTCCTTACGGAACTTATTTAGATTGACGACTTTCGCCATGATCTATTCCCAATTGATTGCAGAGTTTCGGTCCTAATTGTTCGCGAAGCTGTTTGCCTGACGCTTCTTCGAATTCGCCCTTTTTTAGTGCGCCTAACTGAAATGGACCATAAGCAGTGCGAATGAGACGGTTCACATGCAGGTCTAGATGCCGGCAAACCGTCCGGATCTCGCGATTCTTGCCTTCAGAAAGCGACATGGTCATCCAAACATTGCCGCCTTGCACCTGATCCAATGTGGCCTTGATCGATCGGTAGGAAACGCCGTCAATTTCCACGCCGTCCTTGAGCTCGTCCAATTTTCCTTGGGTAACTTTGCCATAGGCGCGAACGCGATATCGTCGCGTCCAACCGGTCGACGGTAACTCCAAGTGGCGCGCGAGACCGCCGTCATTGGTCAACAGCAACAGGCCCTCGGTCGTCAGATCAAGCCTGCCGACCGAAATAACCCTTGGCAGGCGGCCAGCTAAGCTGTCGAAAACCGTTGGGCGTCCCTGCGGGTCTTTGTGGGTGGTCACAAGATCATCAGGCTTGTGATAGCGCCATAGTCTTGTCTTTTGCTTCGCGCCAACCCGAGTTCCATCGACGCGGATATCCATGTCTGGCGTCACTTTGAACGCTGGCGTCGTTAATACTTCGCCGTTGACCGTAACAATGCCTTGCTCGATTAGGCGTTCCGCTTCACGGCGTGAGGCGACGCCCGCGCGGGCGAGATATTTGGCGATTCTTTCGCCGTCGGCTTCTTCTCGGCCAGGAGTGGAAAGCTTTGCCATAGTTAATCTGTCCTTAAGCCGCGCTCTCATATCTTTGCAGCGCGGCGCCCCTTATCTACCCTCAGACGTTTAACGCCTGCTCCAGTTTGAGCGTGAAGTGAAATGGATTTGAAAGAAGAAACGGCGATCGGCGGCGATCCTTCGAACCATTGGTATTATATCTCAAAGGGTCGCGCGATCAAAAGCTTGCTTGGAGACGCCGCCTTCGACAGCGTTTTGGACGTTGGCGCGGGATCGGGGGTGTTTTCGCGCATGCTTATCGATGCAGGTATCTGCCAGCATGCGATCTGTGTCGACCCCAACTACGCTGACGACTGGATTGAAAATAACCAGAGCCCGCAGATTCAGTACCTGCGGAGAGTGGGCGACAGCGTTGCGCCCTTGGTTGTAATGCTTGATGTGATCGAGCATGTCGATGATGACGTGGCGTTGATCCGGCAATACGCACAATCTGCTAAGCCCGGCACCAAGTTCCTTATCTCAGTGCCCGCGTTTGAGTTTCTATGGTCCTCCCATGATGACTTCCTAGAACATCGTCGGCGTTACACCCTGGCGACGCTTGAATCGACGGTTCGATCAGCAGGACTTGAGCCGTTGCAGCAGCGCTATTTTTTCGGCTTGCTATTCCCCGCCGCGGCTGCATTGAGAATTGCGGATCGGGCGATGAAGGGTGACCGTCAAGCAACGTCGAGCGCATTGCGCTCAGCACCGGATTGGCTCAACGCGCTATTAGTCCGAGCTCACGATGCGGAACGCGCAGCGCTTTTCCCTCTGAATCAATGGTTCGGCATGACCGCCTTTTGCCTTGCCGAAGTCGCTGGCGAAGAAACCATCGCAGCATAGGCGGGCGCTTGCCGGGGCGCTGTCGGCGTGCCAAGAAGCGCCATGTCCGGTGATGACGATCCAATCTATATGCGGCGCGCCTTGGACGCCGCTGTCGCCAATCCAGACGAAGTGCCAATTGGCGCAGTGATCGTCGACACGGCTGGCGCCGTGCTGGCCGCCTGCGGCAATACGACGATCTCCCAGAATGATCCCACGGGCCACGCTGAGATTAACGCCTTGCGCGTCGCCGCAGCGGCGATTGGCAATCATCGACTTGTAGGGGCGCAGCTCTTTGTAACGCTTGAGCCGTGCGCCATGTGTGCTGGCGCCATTTCCCATGCGCGAATCGAGCGACTTGTGATCGGTGCGAGCGATCCAAAAGGCGGCGCGGTTTGGCACGGGCCGCAATTCTTTGATCAGGCGACCTGCCATTGGCGACCCGCGATTGAGCAGGGGCCGTATGCCGAGGAAGCGGGCATATTGCTGAAAAATTTCTTCCGAGCGCGCCGCCGGTGACTGCTGACAAAGCTTTCGGCTGGATGCGACGGCGATATGATGGGATGAAGCGGCGTCACTTTGGGCGACAAGGTGACGATAAATAGGGGCCTGGAGACGGGCGGCCGATTTTGAGCGTTTGAAGAGTTCCGCGCCAGCGCAAAACGTCCTGGCCGGGGAGATAAATTAGGAATGAGGAGCGGCCCGATGAATTTTGAGTATTCCGACCGGTGCAAAGACTATCTGACGAGAGTCAGCGCATTTATGGACAAGCATCTCGTCGAAGGACAAGAGGAGTACGAGCGCCAGCACGATTCTTTCGGGCCGGATGGGCGCTGGAAGGTGCCGCCGGTCATTGAAGAACTCAAAGAAAAAGCCAAAGCTGAAGGGCTTTGGAACATGTTCCACCCGGATCCAAAATTTGGTCCGGGGCTGTCAAACGCAGACTATGCGCCGATCGCCGAGCTCACCGGCCGTATTCACATCGCGCCGGAGGTCTTCAATTGCGCCGCGCCGGACACCGGCAATATGGAGGTCTTGTCGCGTTACGGGTCGCCGGAGCAGCAAGAACAATGGCTTCAACCGTTGCTCGACGCAAAAATCCGCTCCGCCTTTTTGATGACCGAGCCAGCCGTCGCATCCTCGGACGCGACGAACATTGAGACCGAAATTCGCGCTGATGGCGATCATTATGTCATCAATGGCGTAAAATGGTGGTCATCCGGCGTTGGCGATCCGCGCTGCAAGATTTTCATCGTGATGGGCAAGACGGACAAGTCCGCCGAACGCCACAAGCAGCAGTCGCAAATCCTTGTTCCCGCCGATACGCCAGGCGTGGAAGTTCTGCGTCACCTGCCGGTGTTTGGATTCGACGACGCCCCTCATGGCCATATGGAAGTTCGATTGAACAATGTCCGTGTGCCGAAAGAAAATTTGATCCTCGGCGAAGGGCGCGGATTCGAAATCGCTCAGGGAAGGCTTGGCCCTGGCCGGATCCACCATTGCATGCGAACGATCGGTGCGGCGGAAGTAGCTCTTGAGAAAATGGTCAAACGATTGTTGACCCGCGAGGCCTTCGGCAAACCTATCTTTAAGCACTCTATCTGGGAGCAGCGCGTCGCCGAAGCGCGGATCGACATTGAGATGGCGCGCTTGCTGACATTAAAGGCGGCTTGGATGATGGACACGGTGGGCAACAAAGTCGCTCAGGGCGAAATCGCCATGATCAAAGTCGCGGCGCCCCGCGTTGCGTTGAAAGTGATCGACGACGCGATTCAGGCTCATGGCGGCGGCGGCGTCACCACTGATTTTGGCCTCGCCAGAGCGTACGCTTCGCTTCGCACCCTTCGATTGGCCGACGGTCCGGACGAAGTGCATTGCCGGTCTATCGCCCGAATGGAATTTAAAAAACACTCGAATGTGGCCTAGATGTTAACGCCTGTACTCGCTCTCATCATTTGGACGCTCATCGTATGGGTGTGGATGTACGCCACCCGCGTTCCGGCCATGCAGTCGGCCAAGATCGACCCGCAGAAGGCGGAGCTCGCCGGCAGTTTGAATGAGCTGCCGGCGCAGGTGCGCGTTATTTCTGATAACTACAATCACCTGCATGAAGCGCCGACGGTGTTCTACGCTTTGGCGTTCTACACGCATTTCACGGGGGGCGCGGATACGCTAAATATCGCGCTCGCCTGGGGTTATGTCGGACTCCGGGTCGTGCATTCTTTTGCGCAGATCATTGTGCGGCAGGTTGTCGTTCGTTTCGCCGTTTTCGTTTTGTCGACACTCGCTCTAATGGTGATCGCCATACGCGGCGCCGCTGCGGCGCTATTTGGCGGGTAGGGCGAGCAAATGGCGACGTTCAGTGGGCTGCCGAAAGACTATTTTGATTTCTTTAAGGAGCTTGCTGACAACAATAATCGCGAATGGTTCGAGGACAACAAGCCGCGGTTCCGCGCGAGCGTCCAAGAACCGCTCGCGTCATTCGTAGAGGCCATGGCCCCGCGCCTGAAAAAAATATCGCCTCACTTCGTCGCGGATCCGCGGTTGAATGGCGGATCGGTGTTCCGGATCTACCGGGACGTTCGGTTCTCAAAAGATAAAAGCCCTTACAAAACCCATGGCGCCGTTCAGTTTCGTCACGCCAGGGGCAAAGACGCCCATGCGCCAGGCTTCTATGTTCATCTCGCCCCTGGCGACGTGTTCTACGGCGGTGGGATATGGACGCCGCCGTCGGCGGCGCTCACCATGATTCGCGAGGCGATCCGAGACGACGCAGCGGCTTGGAAACGCGCCACCACCAGCAAGGGGTTCAAGGCGCGATTTGGCGCTTTACGCGGCGATGGTTTGTCTCGTCCCCCGCGCGGTTTCGACAGTGACCACCCATTAATCGACGATATTAAGCGGAAGAGCTTTTTCGCGATGGCGGAGGCACGACCGACCGCGACCCGAAAACCGGGCTTCATTGACGACGTTGCAGCCGCAATGGCTGATGCTAAGCCGCTTATGCGGTTTTTGTGCAGCGCGAACGACGTGCCGTTCTAGATCGCTTCCTTTCGATCCCCCCTGGCGGCGCAGGCAATAAATGCTAAACTCGCCAATGGGGAGATAGAGGGCGCACTATGGAACATTGTCAAAACTGCGGCGCCGAGCTTGTCGGCGAATACTGCCATGTGTGTGGTCAAGAAGCGAATGAACCGCGCAGGGCGGTGATCGGACTTGTACAGGACGTCTTTGTCGATACGCTGGCGATCGACGGCAAATTGATGCGAACAATCTTCTTGCTGTTATGGCGCCCGGGGCGGCTTGCCCGGCGGTACCTTGATGGAAAACGCGTTCGATACTCTCCGCCTTTCCGGCTGTATCTATTCGCCAGCGTGTTCTTCTTTTTCGCCGTGTTCCTCTATGCCGGGCTAGAGCGGAATTGGGCCAAGAACGGCGAGGATGGCGAATTAGTCTCCTTTGGCGAAGAGCTTTCCGATGAAGAAGCCGCTGAAGCGCAGCGCAAGATCGAGGAAGCGGAGGCAAAGTCTCGAGCCGCCTTGGAGCGCGCCGGCGTGTCGCCTGATTTTGTCCCCGACACTGAAGGGCTGATCGACAAGCAAGAATCGACCGCTGACGCGAGCGAGGATACGGCGGGGGATGCGACGGATTCCGCCCACGGTGATGGGAAGTCAACGGATGACTTCAACTATAGCGGGCCGGATTGGCTAGAGCCTTACGTCCGCCAGCTCTATGAAGCCGGCAAAAGGGTCAATGACGATCCGCGTTTGTTCATTGCTGAAATGAAAGACAACCTACCGCGCGCAATGCTGCTGGCGCCGGTGTTTTACGGCTTGTTGTTGCTGGTCCTCTACATCTACCGGCGGCGATTCTACGTCTATGATCATTTTGTCGTCAGTCTCTATATGCACGCTGCGCTCTATGCGTACTTATTGTCGGCGATCATTATCGCGTCGCTCCCGGTGGTTGGATGGCTGGCGTTCGTGCCAATCGTCTGGGGGCTCTTTCAACCTTACGCCGTGTTCCGACAAGCGTATGGCTCGGGTTGGATTTCGACGATCATCAAAGGCTTTATTTCATCGACGCTATACCTGATCGCGGTTGCGTTGATCATTACCTTGGGATTGTCCTACAGCCTGTATCAGGTCTGATCCTTCGCGAGCCATTTGAACATCACGTGGGCGTCGACAAGTCCATGGTCGATGTGCCGAAATGCTTTGGGAACCGTTCCGACGATGTCGAAACCGGCCTTGCGCCAGGCGCGTACGCCGGCCTCGTTCGTCGCGACAACGAGGTTGAAGCGCATTCCGAGGAAGCCGTTGCGCAGCGCTTCGGCTTCGGAATGAGCGGCGAGCTGACCAGCGACGCCTCTGCCGCGCGCGCTGGGGTGCACGACGTAACCGCAATTGCAAATATGATCGCCGAGACCGCCTTGATCTGGACGGATATAATAGGCGCCGCAGACCTCGCCGGTGTCGTCGACGGCCAAGAAACTTCGCTTTGGCGGCGTGAGCCAATATAACTGGGCGTCTTGTTCTGAAATATCGGGCTGGCAGGGATAGCTGTCGCCTGCGCGAAACGCTGGCTCAAGTACGGCCCAAAGCTGCGGCCAATCGTTCTCAGCAAAGGGGCGGATCTGAAGCCGAACGGGCTGTGATTGCGTCATGGCAAGCTTTATCCTATCGCAGACAGCGGCGGCCGCGTCGGCGCGCCGCTTCACCCATTGGAGGTACCATGGTCGAAAAGCTCTCAACCGGAGATCGAGCCGCCTTTCTTCGAGACAATCCTAGCTGGGCGGACGTCCCGGGCAAAGACGCCATCATCAAGACGTTCAAGTTCGCGGATTTCAATGAGGCGTGGGGCTTCATGTCGCGAGTTGCGCTTGCCGCCGAAAAGGCGGACCATCACCCTGAATGGTTTAACGTTTACAATCGCGTTGAGATCACATTGACGACCCACGACGCCGACGGCGTTTCGGAACGCGATGTGGCGTTGGCGGCGCAAATCGACGCCGCTGCCGCGGGCGCGGCGTAAATTGGTCGAATTCGCCCCATTTGGGCCCTATGGGGGCCATGGTCAGGGCATATCCGGCGATTGCCGGGCGATTGCGACCGGTATCCGACTGGAGACGGGAGGCAAAGGATTACGATGGCGACGATTGCACTAGTGGATGACGACGAGAATATCTTGACCAGCGTCTCGATGACTTTCGAGGCGGAGGGATATGATGTGAAAGTATTTCAGGACGGCGCGAGCGCGCTTGAGGCGATCACAGCGACGCCGCCGGACGTGGTGGTTTCGGATATCAAAATGCCGACGATGGACGGCATGGAGTTATTGCGGAGAATTCGCCAAAGCTCCGATTTGCCGCTGATTTTCTTAACGTCGAAAGACGAAGAGATCGACGAGGTTCTCGGCCTGACAATGGGCGCGGACGATTACGTCAAAAAACCCTTTTCCCAGCGATTGTTGCTTGAGCGCGTTAAAGCGGTGCTCCGCCGGCGCAGCGCCGGGCCTGCGCCGACGAAAGAAGAAGAAAAACAAATCGTCCGTCGCGGCAGCCTTACCCTCGATCCGATGCGCCACGCCTGTCTTTGGAAAGGCGAGAGCGTGACCCTTACGGTCACGGAGTTTCTTATCTTAGAGTCGTTGGCTCAGCGTCCTGGATTCGTCAAAACACGAGACGCCTTGATGGACGCCGCCTATGACGACCAGATCTATGTCGACGATAGAACCATTGACAGTCATATCAAACGTCTGCGGAAGAAGTTTCGCGTGATTGACAGCGATTTCGACGCGATCGAGACGTTGTATGGCGTCGGCTATAAATACAAAGAAGATTAAGGACGGCGTATGGCCGAGGGGGCTGCCTCAAGGGCGCGCGCGCCCGGCAAATTTGCGATTTCGCGGCTCACATTCACCATCGCGATCGCAAATTTCGTCGGCCTCCTCATTCTCTTATTGGGATCTTTCGCCGTTACGGGATATCGCGAGAGCCTGATCGCCGCCAAGCTCGAAGGCGTCCGCGGTCAGGCCCAGATTGTCGCTGATATTCTCGCCCAAGTCGCGATCGACGCTGAGGCGTGCGAGCCGCAAGAACAGCCAGTCGTCGCTGGCAAAGACGTCGCGATCGCTGAGCCGGTCCTGGTCTGCGCTCGCGAACTGGCGGCTCAGGACGTCAATGCAGTCTTCAATAGAATTTGGGACAGCTTTGAGGGTCGGGTACGGATCTACCGGACGCCGGAGGACCCGTCGACGGAAATCTCTGACGCCGCCGCCCTGCTGCTGAACGACGTTGTCCTGCGTCAGGACCGCATTCAGCTCGAAGATCTCGCGCCGATTGAAGAACCGTCGGCGCAACGCGCCCAATGGCAGTTTTTAAGATCAGTACAAGGCATATTTGAGCGCTTTATGACAGGGCCGTTTCGACGCGCTGCAAGCGCTCGAACGCTTGAGGAAGAGTTAACCAACGCCATCGCCTCGCCGGTGCAGGGCGAAACGCTAGGCTGGTCTTGGGTTCGCGAAAATGAAAATGGCGAATTGGTCGCGTCAGTGTCGATCCCGATCAGGCGGGTTCATGCCGTCTATGGCGTCGTCACTTCTGAAATCGGCGGCATCGACGAATTGGTCGGCAAATCCCGTGCAGCGATTTTGCCATTCTTCGGGCTGGCGATCGCCGCAGCCGTGTTGTCGTCATTATTGCTGACAGCGGCGATTGCATTGCCGATACGGCAATTGGCGGTCGCGGCCGATAAGGTGCGTGAGGGCATCTCAGCTGCTGGGCGCGTACGGATCCCTGACTTCACCTATCGAAACGATGAAATCGGCGAGTTGTCAGGTTCGCTAAAGGCGATGACCCAAGCGATCTATCAACGGATCGACGCGATTGAAAGTTTCGCCGCCGACGTCGCCCACGAATTGAAAAATCCGCTAACCTCGATTCGAAGCGCGACTGAAACGTTAGAGATCGCTAAGGCGCCAGAAGCGAAAGAAAAATTGATGAGCGTCATCAAGCATGATGTCGTTCGAATGGATCGGTTGATTACGGACATCTCAAACGCCTCTCGCTTGGACGCTGAACTCGCACGCGAGGGCCGCGACGCGCTCGACTTAAGAATATTGCTAGCGGATATCGTCGATCTCTATCGCGCGACCCAAAAGGAAGGCGAGGCGAACGTTGTGTTCGATGATAATGGTTTGCCAATGATGATGTTCGGCAATCAGGGCGCGCTTGGCCAAGTGTTTCGTAACATTATCGACAACGCGAAATCTTTCTCCCCTGGGGAGGGCGCTGTTCGCATCGCTATGTATCCGGGCGTCGACCGCGCCCTCCCCAGGGGAGAAAGATTTCGCGTCCAGACCTTCGGACGCCAATTCGCGCAGCAGGACGGCCCGCTTGGAG
>CAYWWL010000006.1:0-21290 GCA_964461925.1 uncultured Caulobacterales bacterium
TACGAATTCAATGGACGCGTCGGCGGCGTCGATGATTTTCGTCTCGGTGAGCTCCACGGTAATGCGCGGCGCCAGGGTTTCATTCGCCCGCAGCAGGGCCAGATAGCCTTCCGCCCAGACAGGGTCGCGCACCGTCTCTAGAGAAACATTGACGTTGAAATGCACGTTCGGCGTCGTCGCCAAGGCGTTGATCGCCAGTTCCAGAACGCGGCGATCGAGCAGGTGCACGAGGCCAAGACGCTCGGCGACCGGAATAAATTCAGGCGCCGGCACTTCTCTGCCCTCTTCGTCGCGCATGCGCACAAGGCATTCGAACTTGCTGGGGCCTTCATTCAAGTCGGCGACGATCGGCTGGAACGCGACCATGATCCGACGATCGTTTAGCGCCGTGAGAATGACGTCCGACATGTGAGAATTGCGCTTGCGCATGCTCACCGTGTCCGTGGTCTCTTTAAACGACGCCCAGCTCGATCGGCCCATGCGCTTGGCTTCGTCAAGGGCCGCCTCGGCCTGCGCCATCACCTGGTTCGGGTTGTCGTCTTTGCCTTGAAGATCGATTGCGCCAAGGCAGATCGACGCGGCGAGCGTTCCGCGTTCGGTTTCGACGACGTTTTCGCGAACGGCGTTTAGGAGGTTGATGCAGATTTCGCGGACGGTCTCCGGGTCGGCGTCGCCGATGACGATGCCGAACTTTGTGCCGGCGACGCGTCCAATCGCGCCGCGCGAGCCGAGCACCGTGGAGAGGCGCCGGGCGATTTCGACGATCACGGCGTCAGCAGCGACAAAACCAAAGTCCGAATTGATGCCGCCGACATCGTCAATGCCTGCGACGAGATAGGCGCCAGCCCGCTCGGGATCGTCGATCTTGGCGATCGCGCTTTCCAAGCGGCTGCGGATCCGGACGCGATTGAGGACGCCGGTAAGTTCGTCGTATTCAGCCCGCCATGACAGTTCTTCTGTGCGCTGACGCTCTGAATCGATCGAGCGGAGCACGCCAATCAGACGCCGTCCTTCGGAGGTGGAAATCCATCCGCCGCGCTCTTCAAACCAGGCGACGCCGCCCTGCGCGTCAGTCAATTGAAATTCAACGGTATAGCTAGAGGTCTCGCCGGCTATGGTCTTGCGCCGCGCCTCGGGCGCGTCGCCGACGACAAGCCGGTCCATCGCCTCAACCGAGACGGCGTTGCCGACCGCAGCGTCGCCGAAAATTTTCTTGGCGAGCGTTGGGTCCGACCAGACGAAAGCCGAACGGTCTGCGTCAAATTCGAACAAGGCCTGGCCAGCAAGGTCCGACGGACCAGCATCGCCGTCCGCCGGCGCTAAGGTCAGACTGGTCGTAGCAGCGCCTACCGACGCGCGATTATCGCCGACCTGATCGGCGTTCACGTCGTCGCGGTCGTTGTCCGCAGTCTCGAGTTTGGTAACTTTGATTGTCATACGCTCGCCCAAAAATAGCGAGCTCAGTCTATGGTCGGAGCCGTAAAGAAAAAGCGAACACCGTAAACGTATCCGCGGCGGCGCGAGGATTAGGCCGACCCGATCGGACGAGGGTTAATGGCAAGTTAATTGCGATTTTCCCGGTATGAGCATGAACAGTGTCCCAAATTCGTCTAAGTCGACCACGCCAAACCGCCGCGCAAGCGACCGCCGCGGCGCAGCAAAACGTCAATCCCGGCGCGCAAGCCAGTATGAGACGGTGATCGACGTGAAACCATCCCCGGTTGACAGCGAACCGGCGTCAGCGCCGATGACGGACGCAGACCGACGCGCCGCCGCAAACGCGCGCATGGGTTATCACGCCGCCGGCGCAGCGATTAATAACGGTCCAAAATTCGCGATTGTTGCTTAACGCGCAATTTGATCAGTGACGTTGAGATCTCGACGCGCCGTTACCGTGGTCACGATCATGCCCGCCATCGCATCCAAGAACGTCATCGACATGTAGATGAAGAAATCGGAATTGCCGAAGCCGTCAACGAAGATGAACGCTAGCAAACACGCCAAAAACAGCATGAATGACAGACCGTGATTGGCGATCGCGTTGCCATCGGTCTTGGTCGCGCGCAGCAATTCAACGAACAGAAGCCCCATGCTGACGAATAGAAAGATGTCGCCGCCGCGGATTGACCAGATGTCTTCCGACGCCATTGGCAGGGCCAAGATCTCCACTTCGTGCCAGACCACGCCTTCGACCGCCATATTGGCGAAAGTGAGGACGGCATAAACGACGAGACTAACCGCCAACAATGGGAATACTTGCAACATTGTTCACTCCTGCCCATGACGCGCCAGCGCAATTCACTGACGGCACAAGATTAACCATAATTTTGGGCGAAAAGAAGTTCTCGCCTCCCCGCACGACAAGATTACACCCTTTATCGGCTCAGTCGAAAGCCTTTTGGCGAAATACTGCGATTACCGTCGCCGAAGAGACACATGAAATCTAGTTGAAACCGAGTGATTTTTGGTCGGTTCGCCCTAATTGGGCGATTAACCGCAAGCAAATGCGCCTAAGCCTCGTCCACGTGGACTGGCGAGCGGGCTCGATCATTCAGCCATATGACCCCGAGCATATCGCGGATCGCCACCGCCAAACGCCCAAGATTGGTGTATTTCGACGCGCCATGCACCCGCGGGCGGTGGGAAACCGGCAAGAACGCGACCTCATAGCCCTCCCGGCGCATCATGGCGGGAAGATACCGATGGCTGTGATCAAAATAGGGCAACCGCAGATAAGCGTCTCGGCGGAAAACCTTTAGGCCGCACCCAGTGTCCGCGGCGCCATCCTTCAACAAGGACGAGCGAATCGAATTCGCCATTCTTGAGGCGAGCTTCTTGGCTTGGCTATCCTGGCGTTTCTGCCGCTCCCCAGCCGCCATCATCAGGGTCGGCGACGCATCGGCGGCGCTCAGAGCGTCGATCAATTGCGGCAGATCCGCCGGATTATTCTGACCGTCGCCGTCCAGCGTGGCGATAATCCCGCCCCGGGCCGCGATCACCCCGGTCCGCACGGCGCGGCTTTGCCCTGCATTGCTGCGATGACGCAGCGCCCGCAACGCCGGAATGTCCTGTTTCGCCTTGGTCAACACGTCGAACGTCGCGTCTGTGGACGCATCATCGACAGCAAGGATCTCAAACCGGCGCCCCGCCATCGCGGCGGCGATTTCCTGCAACAGCGCCGCCGCCGCTCCCGCTTCGTTGTACATCGGCGTCACCACGCTGACGTCAATCTCCGCAGACGCGGGCAAAGGCGACGGCGGAAGCCCCATCAAAGACGCAGGCAGAGGATTTTGTTCGTTCGTCAAAGTTTTTCCTCTAAGAAGGGTCAGCAAGGTTGATTGCAGAATTGGCCGTAACTTGAAATACCGTAGCGTGCAATCACAGCCGGAAGTTCTCGATATCTTTAGCGTCCTTCGATCAATGTCAGCCATGAGGCAACGCGCCGGCGACGACAATCCCTTGCTTGCCTCAACCTGGCGCGGGCTCACGGCCCGCTGCGTGGCCATGGCTCTGTTCGCCGCGTTGATCGGCTTTGCTGGCAACGCCGCCTTGCCGCCGCTTGATCGCGACGAAGCGCGCTTCGCCCAGGCCACCGCGCAAATGCTCGAGAGCGGCGATTTCATCGCCATCCGATTTCAAGACCAGGAGCGAAACAAAAAACCGGCCGGCGTCCACTGGCTCCAAGCCGCGAGCGTCGCCGCCTTTACGGACGTCGACGACCGGCAGATTTGGGCGTATCGGCTCCCATCGGTGGCGGGCATCGCGCTCGCGGCGATCTTCACGCTGCTGATCGGCGAGCGCTTATTCAATCCGCTCGTCGGGGGATTGGCCGGCGCAATCATCGCCGCCTCGCCGATCGCCGCGGTCGAAGCGACGATTGCGAAGACCGACGCGTTTCTGTTGGCGACCATCGTTTGCGCCTTCGCCGCCGCAGCGGCGATCATTCAACGAGCGGAAACGGAACGACCCGCCGCTCCGGGCTCGGCGGCCTTGTCCTGGACGGCCTTATTCTGGACGAGCGTCGGGGCGAGCGTTCTGATCAAAGGGCCGGTGATCTTCGCGGCGATCGCGCCATTTGCGCTCATCTACGCCATTCGTAGACGGAATGTTAATCTATGGCGCGCCTTCCGCCCAGGGCTCGGCCTGGCGATCGTGTTGGCGATCGCCGTTCCATGGGCGCTGGCGGTGAACGCCGCCACCGAAGGACGGTTCTTCGCCGAAGCGATCGGCAAAGACTTTCTCGGCAAGGTCGGCGCCGCCCAGGAAAGCCATTGGGGACCGCCCGGATATCATACGCTCTTCGTTTTTGTTCTGATGTGGCCGGCATTGCCGTTGATCGTTCGAAGCCTCGGGCGCACCTGGACCCAACGCGCGGATTGGCGGGCGTTGTTCTTGTTGGCTTGGCTGATTCCTGGCTGGATAATCTTTGAACTGACGGCGACGAAGCTGCCGCATTACACATTGCCATTCTATCCCGCTCTGGCGTTGATGGTCGCTTGGCTCGTCATTGAACGCCCGACATCCAACGCCGCGCCGCCAATGGCGCAGCGGCTCGGCGCAGTCGCGTTTGGGATTATTGGCGTCGGCATGGGATTGCTGTTCGTGGCGCCAGCGGCCATCGCGCGCACGACGCCGTCGCTGTTCGCCCTCCTCGGCGCCGGCGCATTTGGCGCCGCGTCGATCATTGTCGCCCGGCGCTATTGGCGCGGCCAGAACGCCCGTGCGTTGCTCGGCGCAATCGCCTTATCCGGCTTATTCGCATGGATCGGCCTCCATGCCGTCGCGCCCCGTCTTGACGCCGTTAAAACCTCGCCAATGATCGCCAGCGTCGTCAAAGCGGCGAATCTACACGAGATTTCTGACGCCGCGGCGCCGACGATTTTATCCGGCTATCGCGAACCGTCGGCGATTTTCCTGCTAGGAACCAAGACCGTGCTTGCCGACGGCGCCGCGGCCGCCCGCGCGGCCGAGCGACAGCCAGGCGGCGCCATCGTCGTTGAAGCGCGACAATTGAAGGCGTTTGAGGCCGCCGCCGCGGACGCCAGGTTGAATTTGCGGCGACTGGCGGTCATTGACAGCTTTAACTATTCCAAAGGCAAATCAATCTCACTTGTCGTCTATGAAAACCGGTAATCGCTCACCCCTCGACGCCCTTCGGATCCGTCTCGGCCTCGCCAGCGACGACGAAGGCAGTACGCCTTGGACGGCGTTGTTTTTATGGGTCACCGGTTTGTTATTGCTAGCGCGCTTCGTCATCCTGGCGGTGGCGCAACACGAGCTCGGACCCGACGAGACCCAATATTGGTCGTGGAGCAAGGACCTCGATTTTGGCTACTTCTCCAAACCGCCGCTCATCGCGTGGGCGATCGCGCTTACGACAAACGTCTTTGGCGACGCGGAGTGGGCGGTTCGGCTCGCGGCGCCCATCGCCCATAGCGTCACGGCCGGCTTTCTCTTTCTCGCCGCGCGCGATCTCCATTCCGTGCGGGCAGGCTTTCTCGCCGGGCTGACCTGGCTGTTGCTGCCCGGGACAATCGTGTCGTCCAGCATTATGTCGACCGACGCTCTTGTGTTGGCCTGCTGGTCAGCGGGTCTTTGGGCCTTTCTTCGGCTGAGCGACGTGACGTCGGCGCCGCCCCTCGGTCGCAATGCGGCGCTTGGCGCCGGGGCCGGCATGGGCGCCGCCCTTGGGTTCGGTTTTCTCGGCAAGTACGCCGTCATCTATTTCCCGATCGGCGTCGGCCTCGCCGCAATTCTGGTTCCCGATCTACGGCGCAAATTGGCGACGCCGCCTTTCCTGTTGGCGTTGATCGTGGCCGCTGCGGTCGCGACGCCGAACGTCATTTGGAATGGCAATAACGACTTCCAAACGCTGTCGCACACGGCGGCGAACGCCAATTGGGGAGCGGACATGTTCCACCCCGGTGAATTGGTCGAATTCTTCGGATCGCAGTGGGGCGTCGCTGGACCGCTTACATTTAGCCTAATGCTCGCAGCCGTCTTTCAATTCGCCCAGGGCCGCGCGACCAAAGCGAGCCGCGTCTTGCTTGGCTTTTTCCTCCCCGCTTTGGCGATCGTCTGCGTACAGGCGTTTTTATCGCGAGCGCACGCGAATTGGGCCGCCGTATCCTATCCAGCAGGCGTCCTTCTCGCCATCGGCGTTGCTGAGAGCGCGGCTTTCAAGCCTTGGCCCATGCGCGCCATCGTCGCCAGTATTGGCGTGCACGCCGTCGTCATGGCGGTTTATGTCGCCGCCGTGGTCAGTCCGCAAACGGCGGACGCGATCGGCCTTGGCGGCGCCTTTAAACGCTTGCGCGGGTGGGAGGCTCACGCCGCCGACATAGCCCCAAGACTAGCCGACGTGGACTCGATCATGGCCAGCGACCGCGAAATTCTGGGCGGCTTCATCTACTATGCCCGGAATGACGAAGATCGCTTCATCGCTTGGAATTCAAACCACCGCATCGACAATCATTATGAAGCTTTTCGGCAGTTCGACGCCGATATTGATCGCGCCGTTTTGTTCGTGACGACGGCGGACAATCCGAGCGAAATCGCCGATCATTTTGCCGTCGTCACGCCGGTTGGCCAATCCCGGGTCGATCTCGGCGACGGACGCGAGCGCGTTCTCTTCCTGTTTAAGGCGGAAGGCGGCCGCATCCCGACGCCGCCGCCGCACCTGGCCAAGTGATCTCAACGCGACGATTTGTTGGCGGAGATTTTTTGCGCTCGGCGGACGGCGTCGCCGCCGCGTCGCGACCGAAGCCCAATCGAGGCCAAGGCGCCGCGCACCGCCGCCGCCGCCAATTTCAATCCAAACATCGTCCACAACGCCGCCGCGACGATCAATAGGAAGCCCGGTGGGTAAGGGTCGGCGAAATGCGTACGAAAATACTTATTAGTGCTGCTGATTTTGCGCGCTTCGACCTTTAACGAACCGACCCGGCTAGAGCTTTTGAAGTGCACCACGCGAACGTTCGGATCGAACAAGACAACGCCGCCAGCGCGCGCGAAGCGAAGACAGAAGTCGACGTCTTCAACATGGAGAAAATAACGCTCATCCATGCCGCCGATGCGTTCATAGTCGTCCTTCGGCACAAGAAAACACGCCCCGGAGATGACTTGCACTTCCGTCAGGTCATCCGGACACGGCTCATTGTGCAAATTGAAGCGCCGGAAATACGGATGGTTCGGCGCCAATTTATAAAGCCGCGTCGCTTCAATGAAGGCGCGCCACGGAGTCAAAATCGCGCGTCGCGACCCTTGTTGCTCCGCGCCGTCCGGATTGACCAGCTTTGGCGCGACCACCCACGGCTCCGCGCGGACGCCGACATGATCGACGAGCGCCTGCGCCGCGCCTGGCGTCAAGACGGCGTCGGGGTTCAAGAACAATAAGAGCGAGGTGCGCGCGCGCGCGACGCCAAGATTGCATGCGGCGGCGAAGCCGACATTGCCTTGACCTTGGACGAGGACGATGTCGGGCCCGCCAGGCGCGGCTTCCTTCGCCGCGGCGATGGCTTCTTCCGCCGCGCCGGGCCAATTGCCATTGTCGACAAGGATGATTTCCTCGACGCCGTCTTGGTCGCGCGCCGTCGTCAGGGAACGTTCCAGCAATGGCCCGGTGAAGTAGCTGACGATCACCACGGTGATCCCCGATGCGCGCGACATTCACTCGGCTCCTTTATTGGTCATTCGACACCTTAAGCCATTCGCCCGACCGCATGCTCTATTTTTCGGTCGGCCGCAGATCCGGCGGCGTCGCTTCCAACGTCAATGCGGCCAAGGCTTCGTCGAGGGTCAACACTTGCTGGTCTTTCGACCCGAGCCGGCGGATCGAAACTTTTCGCTCCTCCGCCTCGCGCGCGCCGACCACGGCGATCGCTGGGACTTTAAGGTGGGAGTGCTCCCGGACCTTATAATTGATCTTTTCGTTGCGCACATCGATCCGCGCCCGCAGACCGGCATTTTCAAGGGCCGCCACGACGTCGCGCGCGTACTCGTCAGCTTCCGACGTGATCGTCGCCACCACGACTTGGACCGGCGACAACCAAAGCGGCATCCGGCCGGCGTAATGTTCGATCAATAGACCGATAAAGCGCTCGAAAGTGCCGAACACGGCTCGGTGCAGCATGACTGGCCGCTGCCGGTCGCCGTTTTGATCCGTGTAATGGGCGTCGAGCCGTTCCGGCAGCACATAGTCGAGCTGGAACGTTCCGGCTTGCCAGGTCCGACCAATCGCGTCGGTCAAATGGAACTCAAGCTTCGGCCCATAGAACGCGCCTTCGCCTTCGGCGATGTCGAACTCCAGGCCGGCCGCGGTCAATGCGTCCGCGAGCGCCTTTTCGGCGCGATCCCACGTTGCGTCGTCGCCAGCCCGCGCCTCCGGACGCGTGGCGAGCTTGTAGGCGATGTCCGTCATCCCCATGTCGCCATAGACGGTCGAGAAGAGATTCAGGAACCGCGAGGTTTCGTCGACGATCTGATCTTCCCGGCAAAAGATATGCGCGTCGTCCTGAGTCATCTGACGTACGCGCATCAATCCATGCAATGCCCCATGCGCCTCGTTGCGATGGCAACAGCCGAACTCCGCCATGCGGATCGGCAGGTCGCGATAGGACTTGATGCCTTGCTTGAAGATCTGTACGTGCGCCGGGCAGTTCATCGGCTTGAGCGCCATCAAATCGCCCTCGCCCGATAGAACCGGCGCTTCTTCATCTGTCGACGGAATTTCGTCGGGCACGACGAACATGTTTTCGCGGAATTTGTCCCAATGGCCGGACTGACGCCAAAATTGCGAGTCGAGCAATTGCGGGGTCTTCACCTCGACATAGCCGTCGGCGTCGAGACGTCTGCGGATATACGCTTCTAGCGCGCGCCAAATCTGATAGCCATTGGCGTGCCAAAAAACAGACCCTTGCGCTTCGGGTTGGAAGTGGAACAAATCCATCTCCCGCCCAAGCTTGCGGTGATCGCGTTTCTCCGCTTCCTCCAGCCGCGTCAGGTAGGCTTTTAGCCCTTTGTCGGAATCCCACGCCGTGCCATAGATCCTCTGCAGCATGGCGTTGCGATGATCGCCGCGCCAATACGCGCCGGCCACTTTCATCAATTTGAACGCCTTGCCGATATGCTTGGTCGACGGAAGATGCGGCCCGCGACATAGGTCGTGCCAATCGCCGTGGAAATAGATTTTGACGTCTTCGCCCTCGGGCAGATCCTCGATGATCTCGGCCTTATAGGTCTCGCCCAAATCATTGAAGTGCTTGATCGCCGCGTCGCGGTCCCACACTTGGCGCGACGTGGGGCGATCCTCATCGACGATTTCCGCCATGCGTTTTTCGATCTTCTCAAGATCGTCGGTCGAGAACGGTTCTTCACGCGCGAAATCGTAGAAGAAGCCGTCGTCGATGACTGGACCGATGGTCACTTGGGTGCCAGGGAACAGATCTTGGACCGCCTGCGCCAAGAGGTGCGCTGCGTCGTGACGAATAAGCTCCAACGCCTCCGGGTCGGACTTGGTGACGATTTCGACCGTGGCGTCGTTCTCAACCGTCGCGAATAGGTCAGTCAGTTCGCCGTCGACACGCAGGGCGATCGCCTTTTTCGCTAAGGATTTCGAAATCGACTCGGCGATGTCGAGACCGGTGACCGCTTCGTCATAGGTCCGCACCGCGCCGTCAGGAAATGTGATCGCTACCATGTCATGTCCTAGCGCGTATTACCGATGGCCGCCAAGCGATTCGAGGGGCCTAGAGCAATGGCAGCTAGGCGACGCGCCCCGCCCTGTCAAGGAAGCTGAATTGGGAAGAAAACTAGAATGTCCGCAGGGACAGGAGGGTTTCGGCGCTGATCCCGAACACCTGCGGCGCGTTCGACAAGGGGGCGGCCAGGGCGACCACCGGGCTGGACGGCACGTTCAAGCCGTTTTCGGCGTCATAAAGGGCCGAGAAGCGCTGGATCAGCTGTTGGCGTTTTTCCGGATCCTGGAGATCCTCGATGGCGAAGCGCTCTTCCAATTTCGCCGCCAGATCTTCCGCGCCAAGCTGGTTCAACTCGTCGGGAAATTGAAACGCGGTGAAGACGAATTCGCGCAAAGGTCGATCGCCAAGCAAGCCGAAATAGGATTCCACCTTCGGCGCATTGCGCTCGAAATAAAGCGCCAGACGCACGCCGGGGCTTAGCTCGCCTTCGCGTTGCTCCGTGCGGACAGTGATATACCGGTCGACGACGTCCTCTATCCGCGATTGCAAGGAAACTGAAAGCTCCCCCTGCCCGGCGAAGGAGAATTTCGTGGCGAATTCTTTATACTGGATATTCGACAGCTTATTAACGAGCGATTCGTCGTCATTGACGTCTTCGGTCATGATCCGACGGATCAGCCCGCGGGAATTGAGTTGGCTCTCAAGGTCGAAAGCGGTCATCACGAATGAATACAGCTTATAGTCGCCGAGAATGTCCTCGGGGCCGGAAACGTCTTTAATGTTTTCCCGGAAGTAATCGATGTCGCGTTGAACCGACGAGAACGAAACCTCGCCGGTCTCCCGCACCGTATCGATCCGCGCTGATGCGTTCGCATATAAGATGGACGTCGAAAGCATGTCCGGCCCTTAAACTGCGCTTACCCCGCCACAGTGCGGATCCGCGCTAAAACAGCTCAAATTTAAATCAAAGGCCGTAAACGACGCGTTATCCCATCGCGAAAAATTGCGCTGACCAGGTTAACTTATGCGGCGTTCGATGGCGGCGGCGAAACGCTCGGCCGCATCTTGGGCCAAATTAAAGAATAGCTGAGGCTCAATGACTTCGACCTCCATCAATAAGAAGCGCTCGCCGTCAGGGACGCCCGGCGCGCGCATCGCTGCGGCGTCTTCGTGCCAAATCGCGTCGATGCGGGCGTACAGCGGGTCTTTCTCGCCCGGCAATAGACCATGCACCGCGGTGGCGGCGGCGATCGCCCAATCCGGCGGGTCAATGAGACGGCTTTCGCCGCCATGCTCCTCCTGACAAAGAATATTGCCGGCGGAAGGGATTTTTAGGACGGCGTGCGAAAAGGCGCCATCAATGAAAACGAACGAGGTCTCGCCGATATCGTTAATCTGCGACAGGAGCGGTTGAACCATGCCGGACGCATTGAGACCGGCCGCCGCGGCCGCCAACCCTTGAGCGTCATCGCGCGAGATCTGCGCGATGCCGGCGCCGCTTGCGCCGATGACAGGTTTGATCAAGCCGGTTTCAAGCCCAAGCGCGTCGAGAGCGTCGCCAATGTCGGGTCCATGGGGCGCGACGAACCGGGTCGGAATCACTGGCGCGCCCATTTCGCGAAGCCGCGCCAGATACCGTTTCGATAGATTCCAGCGCATCAAGGCGGGCTCATTGTAAACGCCCGCGCGCTCGCCGAGCCGGACGATGAAACGCAAGAACTCATTCGCCAGGCTGACATAGTCCCACGTCGACCGGACGATGACCGCATCAGCGGAGTCGAACGCCTGATAGAGCGGCGTTCCTGGATGGGCGTTCCATGCCGCCGGCGTCACGCGATGGCCGCGTGAGGTCAGACGATCGGCGACCAATTGATCGCTTGCTTGGAGCGCCGGCGCTTCTTCACATGTGGCGAATACAATGTCTGCCATGCTTTGCCAAAGGTCCATTCTTATCGGGGCGGCGACAAGGCTCGCGTCGCCTGGATCGACCGCGATCGCCATTGTTTTAACGGCCCACGCTTATTGCGCTAGGCTTTATCTTGTAAGTCGTCTGGAGCGTCGGCGAGACGCGCCGTCCACGCCCAATCGCCATGCCGCCAAAACCGCCAGCCCTGGGGCGACGCGGTCTTCGGCGCCGGATCCCATCCGCTCGACCCGAGGGGATGGCATCGCGATAGCCGAGACAGGGTCAACCAGAACCCGATCCAGGCGCCATGGCGAGAAAAGCTATCAATGGCGTAGGCGGAACAGGTCGGCAAGTGCCGACAGCGCACGCCAAGGGCTGCGAGGACCGGGCTCAGCGAAACGCGATAGATCTTGATCAGCGCGATCGCGGCGCTGGCGACGACGCCCGGGCGGCGGGCTGATGCGCTCATCGAATGCCTCCATTTTCAGTCGGCGATACGCCGCGCCGCAAATTTATCGGGTCGCGCAGAATACCGCCAGCCTTGCGGGAAGTTAAACCGCGTCGCTTCCCGGAGGCGCTTGGTCTCGGCGGATAGACGGTCTAGGGTGACGCGCATCGCTCGCAGATCCGCCATGCCCGGCGGCGAAGGGACGTCATCGTCATGCTCCTCATCGATCGCCGCGCCATCGCCGTCGCATTGATCGCCTGCCTTGCGGCATGCGGCGCCGATGAAACGCCCATCGAAATGGAAGCATCGACCGAACCGCAATGGGCGACCTTGGACGGGCGCGCGCCGCTCATCATCGCCCACCGAGGGGCCAGCGGCCACCGTCCGGAACACACGCTAGAAGCCTATGAATTGGCGATCGACCAGGGCGCGGACTTTATCGAACCGGACCTCGTGGCGACCAAGGACGGGGTCTTGGTGGCGCGCCATGATCGGTATTTGTCGTCGACCACCAATATCGCCGAATTGGACGCCTTCGCTGAGCGACGGCGCCCCGACCCGCGCGAACAAGCCGGCGCGCCCCGGCGCGAGGATTGGTGGGTGGAAGATTTCACCCTCGCCGAATTGAAGACCCTGAAGGCTCGTCAGCCGAGACCAGGCCGGTCGACCGAGTTTGACGATCAATTCGACATTCCGACGTTCTCCGAAGTCTTGGTTATGGCGACGCGCAAAGCGCAAGAACTCAATCGGTCGGTGGGCGTCTACCCGGAGACCAAATCGCCAGGGTACTTCTCCTCGATCAATCTGCCGTTCGACCAAAGGCTGCTCGCCGCGTTGGAAGGCTACGACGCCGGCCCGGTTTTCATTCAGTCCTTCGAACCCGACATCTTGCGTCGGCTTTACGGCAAGACTAATGCGCGCCTGGTCCAGCTGGTTTATGAAGAGACTCCCGGCGCGGGGTCGAACGTCCCGCTCGACGAAATCGCTCAGTATGCAGATGGCGTCGGGCCGGCGAAGGCGATCCTCGACGGCGACGAGACCTTCGTCGCATCGGCCCACGCCCTGGGTCTCGTCGTGCATCCATGGACGTTTCGCGATGACGACGTTTCAGAGCGCACGCCGGAACAAGAATTGGCGTTCTATTCGGAGATGGGAATAGACGGGATGTTCACCGACTTCCCAGATACGGCCGCTCAGTGGCGGGACCAGGCGGGATCAAAACCCCTCCCACCGCCGTTCGGCGAGAACTAAGAAGGGCCAGCGGCGACGGATCGCCCATTCAAGAAACGTTATACCGTCGTCGCTTCGGGCGTCGTTTCGATCAGCGGCGCGACGGTCAAAGTAAGAGAAATAGGAACCAAGTATATGTCGACTCCAATCCCTGCTTTCGTCGCGCTCGCAGCCGCGCTGTCTCTCGTTTTGACCATGCAAGTCGCCGCCCAAGACGAGCCGACCCCAGCCGAAGAACCGACTGAGGAGGACGCCGACGACGAAATCATCCGTCTCGAAAATCCGATCCCAGATCCAGACGCAAAGCCTGAAAAACCGAAAAAAGAAAAGAGAGCGGAACGTCAGTCCGCCCCGCTCACCGGCCCGGTCTTGATGGCAGAAGCCCGCAAGATCTTGAAAAAGAAAGGCTGCATCGCCGCTGCGCCGACATATCGGGTCGCCGCCGCCATGGGCGCGGGATTTGAACCAGCGCAACATGAATTGGGCGATTGCCTGCTGAACACGCCCGGCGCGACGCCCGCCGAAGACGCATTGCTCAAACAAGAGGCGTTCTTTTGGCTGAACCGGGCGGCGCACGCCGGCAATGCCCGGGCCCAGCGACTGCTCGCCGTTCAATACGCGTCGCCAAACGGCGTGCGCCATGATTCTACGGCGGCGCTGCAATGGGCGCTTGTGTTCAACACGAACCCGGAAAAATCGCTTTATTCGCAACCACTGCCGCCAACCATGGTCTCTGGATTAAGAGCGGGCCTCTCTGACGCCGCGATCGCGCAAGCGGAAACCTTTGCTGCTTCGTTTACGCCTTTACAGCTAGAAGCGTTTACGCCTCCGAAACAAAAGAAGGGCCGAAAAGAAGCCGTTCGCGAAGAGTTGCCGCAGCGCCGCGAACGGCGCCGCAGCGATGCTCAAAAATAACATGGCTTGCAATTTTCCAGGGCAAATTGAGCGTTAGTTTCGTTAGCAAAACTAATCATCCGTGGACGCCTTAGACAGCGTCGCGAAAAACCGGCGTCCGCCTTTTTTTTGCCGTATTTCAAGCGGTTTCGAGATATTCAAGGTTAACCCAAATACAATCTCTACTTGTATTGGTAACACAAATTTATCTTATCGATACAGATTTGCAGGAAACGAGCTTAATTTTCCATCCTAAAGGGCGCCAATTCGGCAAAATTCATCATTCAAGGCGTTTACAAATTGGTTAGATACTTGATAGCACCAAAGTGCTTCAAGTCGACCAATGGTCTTTAACCTTGTCTTAAGTTTGGGAGTTCCCATGAAAAAAGTTCTTGGCGCAATCGCAGGGGTCGCCGCCCTGGGTTTATTCACCGCTGCCAACGCGGCAGTCTCCGTCACCGGTGGTGACCTCACCGACTCGTCGCCAACCGGCGTTCAGCTCGACCCTGACGCACCAGGCCCAGTCGATCCAACGTCTCCGTCGATCGACGTTAGCACGACCGAACTGACGAAAGTCGAAGTCGACTTCACGCGCAGCGACGGCACGATGCCGCGCGTTCTCGATCTGACCTTCTCGATCATCGACCAAGACAACAACGTCTTGCTGTCGGAAACCCTGACGGACGCCGGCGGCGTTGGCACCTCGCCAACCGAATTCGTCGTTGACCTCACGGGCGCAACGAGCTTCACCGTCGCTTTCTCCGGCACCGCCGAATTTGGCACGGGCCAGCCTTCGCCTGACGTGAACATCTTCCTGTCGCAAGTGCCTGTTCCAGCCGCTCTTCCGCTGCTTCTGTCGGGCATCGGCGGTCTGGCGTTCGCTTCGCGTCGCCGGAAGAAAGCCTAACCAAAGGTTTTAAGGCCAAATCGACTTAGTCTAGGGTAACACCCAAAGGAAGCGCCGCTTGGACATCCAAGCGGCGCTTTTTTTATGGGCGGCGCACCTGGCCGGCTCGCCGCCCCCGGATGCTCGACGCACCCCCAGCGCTTGCGTCCTAGGGTTCTAATGCTTAGTTTGCAGCGTTTTTTCGAACCAAGCTCGCGGGTTCCGCCGTTTCGGGCCCGCCGCCATCATTGAACCGTCTTTATCATTGGGGAATGTTATGACTTCACTGCGCACGCACCTTCTAGCGAGCATCGCCGGCGCCAGCCTTCTCGTCGCTTGCGGCGGAGAGAGCGCGCCGACGCCAACGCCGACGGACAATGCCGAAGCCGCCGTCGTCGCTGATCAGTCCGACGCGATCAATGTCTGGTTCGAAGAACAATGGGAAGCGCGCCTCGCCCGGTCGCCGATGTTCCAAACGTTTTTGGGACGCAAGACCAATTATGACAAATGGGACGACGCAAGCGACGCTTTCGCCCAGGAGAGCCATGCCCTGTACATGGCGTCCCTCAATGAAATGCGGGACCGTTTCGACATCGAGGCGTTGAACGACGCCAGTGCGCTGTCCTATCGGCTTTACGAGTACCAAGCCGAACAAGCCCGCAAGACCTTCCCCTATCGCGAGCATTGGTACCGGTTCAGCCATTTCCGTGGACCGCATTCGCAAGTGCCGGCGTTCATGATCAACCAACATCAAGTCGCGACCCTCGCCGACGCCGAAGCCTATATCGCGCGACTCGAAGGCGTTCAAACCTATCTTGGCCAACAGCAGACCCGCGCCGAAGCCCAGTTCGCCAATGGCGTGAACCCGCCGAAATGGTCGTATCCGCAAATGATCGCCACGTCGCGCAACGTGATTTCCGGCGCCCCCTTCGAGGCCGACGCGGCCGCGTCGACCCTGCTCGCCGATTTTGAAAAGAAAGTCGCTAGCCTCGACGTCGACGACGCGACCAAGGCGGATCTGATGGCGCGCGGCGAAGCGGCGCTCTTGAACTCCGTGAAGCCTGCCTATGAAAGCCTGATCGCAATGTTCGAGGCTCAGCAAGAAACCGCCAGCAATGACGACGGCGCCTGGAAATTGCCGGACGGGGAGACCTATTACGGCGTCAGGCTGCAACAAATGACGACGACGGATTTGTCAGCGACGGAAATCCACGACCTTGGCCTCAGCGAAGTGGCGCGGATCCATGCGGAAATGAACGCCATCAAGGAGACGGTCGGATTCGAGGGTACGCTGCAAGATTTCTTCGTCTATATGCGCGAAGATCCGGACGGCAAGTTCACCTACGAAAACACGGACGAAGGCCGGGAGCGCTATCTGCGCGAAGCGACGGCGCTGATCGACACCATGCGCGGCGAACTCGACAGCCTGTTCCTGACCAAGCCGAAGGCGGACCTCATCGTCAAACGGGTCGAGCCGTTCCGAGAAAAATCCGCGGGCAAAGCGTTTTATCAACGCCCCGCGCCGGACGGGTCGAGACCTGGCATCTACTACGCGAACCTCTACGACACCAAGAACATGCCGACCTATCAGATGGAGGCGCTGGCCTACCATGAAGGCATTCCCGGCCACCATATGCAGATCGCGATCGCCCAGGAGCTGGAGAATACGCCAAGCTTCAGAAAATTCGGTTCCGTCACCGCCTATAGCGAAGGTTGGGGGCTCTATTCGGAGTTCATCCCGAAAGAGATGGGCTTTTACAAAGACCCCTATTCCGACTTTGGCCGCCTCGCCATGGAGTTATGGCGCGCGGCGCGCCTCGTGGTCGACACCGGTCTGCACGACAAGAAATGGACCCGAGAAGAAGCCATCGACTATTTGGTGACCAATACGCCAAATCCAGAAGGCGATTGCATTCGCGCCATCGAACGATACGTGGTGATGCCTGGACAAGCGACGGCGTACAAAATCGGCATGCTGAAAATATTGGAGCTTCGCCGCGCGGCGGAGGCCACGTTAGGCGACGATTTCGACATTCGCGAGTTCCACGACGTGGTGTTGGCCAATGGCGCCGTGCCGCTGGCCATTCTCGAAGAAAACGTGCAGACTTGGGTGGCGCAGAAACAATCGGCCTAGCGCCGAGCTTGAACGAGAGGCGGGCGGCGTCAAGCCGCCATGCCGGCCACCATGTCGACCACCGCTGGATTGCCGATCACCGCCTATATTCGGACCTTGAACGAGGCGCGGTTGATCGGCGAGGTCATTGACGGCGCCAAGAGCGTCGCCAGTGAAGTCGTTATCGTCGATTCCGGATCGACGGACGACACCGTCGCCATCGCTGAGGCGCGCGGCGCCAAGGTGCTGCGTCAAGATTGGCTCGGCAATGGCCGACAGAAACGCGTCGCCGAAGACGCAGCGCGCCATGATTGGCTTTTTGATCTCGATGCAGATGAAATCGTCACGCCGGCGTTGGCGGCGGAGATTCACGACGCATTTAGCGGCGGCGCGCCCGAGACGCCGATCTTTCGCACCCCGATGGCCTACGCCCCGCCCTATGGCGCGCCTTGGGTCGGCTTTGGCGGGGTCAAGCGGCACAAATTGTACGACCGGCGCGTCGTCCGCCAACCGGACCACGAAGCGTGGGACCAATTCACGCCGCCGCCAGACGCCGCCATTGGCGTCTTGCGCCAACCGATCCTGCATTATGCGTTTCGCGACACCGATCATTTGGTGCGCAAAGTCAATGCGAACTCGACGACCCGGGCGCGCTTGTTGCCGCCAAAGGCGATGCCGCTGCTGATTCTAAGGATCGTTTTCGGCCTGCCGTTCTATGTCGGCAAACGCTTCTTTTTGGATGGACTTTTCCGCGCCGGGGTCCAAGGCTTCGCCTTCTCGATGATCTCCGGTTTTGGACGATGGCTGCGCGACGTAAAAATGTACGATCGACGCCGTCTGGAGCGCTCGAATGACGGAGAATAACCCACCCTTCGGAACCTTCGCGCCGACGGCCTTCGAACAATCCGTTCGGCGTTTCACCCATCGTCTGCCGCATAATTATGTCGGTCGCAAACTTGCGTCCTTGTGCCTTGGCCCCGCCGGCGGACGCAGCGGCGGGCCGCGCGACGTGTCGATTTTCGGCGACCAAAAGGCGCGGCTTCATCCGTATGACAATATTTCGGAGAAACGAGTCTTCGTCACGCCGCAATTCTGGGACCCTAGAGAGCGGGCGACCCTCGCCGGCCTGATCCGAACTGCGGCGGGCCCTGTCACTTTTCTCGACGTAGGCGCGAACGCAGGCCTTTACGCCCTGTTCGCCCGCAGCGCGGCGGCGCAAGCTGGCGTCGACTTTCGCGCTTTGTGCATCGAACCCGCGCCGGACATGCTCGCGCGGATTCGGTTCAACATCGCCGCGTCAGGCGCAAACGCCGAGATCACAGTGTCGCCGTTCGGCGTCGCCGACGCCGCGAGCGTCAAGCGTTTCAGCGTCAATAGCGACAGTCGCGGGATGACGCGCCTTGACGACAAGGGGTCGGAATCATTCGAATGCAAACCATTGCTGCAATTGATGGACGAAGCGTCGATCGATCGCGCGACGGCCATGAAAATAGACATCGA
The DNA here is from genome assembly GCA_964461925.1 of uncultured Caulobacterales bacterium. Classification (GTDB taxonomy): domain Bacteria; phylum Pseudomonadota; class Alphaproteobacteria; order Caulobacterales; family Parvularculaceae; genus MED-G105. The sequence continues at coordinate 18,676 of CAYWWL010000006.1, forward strand.
GGGCGCTGAAACCGCGGTGCTACAAGCGTTTTTCGAAGCCGCGCCAGAAGCGCGAAGGCCGCGCCATATCTTTATCGAAGTCGCTCACGCCCCCGAGGCCGCCGACCTATTGCGGCGCTATGGCTATAGGGAAATATTCAGCAATCGACAGAACGGCGTCTACGCTTCGCCTGACGCCGCCTAAGGCGTAAAGACGTACTCTTTGCGGCAGAACTCGCAGGTGACGCGGATCGCGCCGTCGTCGGCCATCGATTCTAAGTCTTCGGTCGAATAGCGATCGAGCACCGCTTGGATCTTTTCCGAATTGCACGAACATTCCGCGCGAACCGTTTGTCGATCGAAAACGCGCACGCCATCCTCATGGAATAATCGATAGAGGAGGTCTTCGGAGCTCAAATTCGGATCGATCAATTCATCCGCTTGCGTCGACCCGACGAACGCCGCAGCGCGCTCCCACGCTTCGCGATCCTCTTCGGAGCGAAGCACTGCTTCGCCGCGTTCGCGGCCGCCGCCTTCCGATGGAACGAACTGCGCGATGATGCCGCCGGCGCGCCAACGATCAGGCTCGCCTGGCTGCGACAACCGTCCGACGGCGAGCTCCACCGCAGTCGGGATTTGCTCCGATTGCTCGAAATACGCCTCCGCCGCGTCGCTTAAAAGCTCCCCTTCAAGCGGCGTCACGCCTTGATAGCGCTCCATGTCGGGACCTTGGTCGACCGTCAGCATGATATGTCCCTCGCCGACGATGGCCGGCAGGGTGCGCGCGCCTTCCGGCGACGGATCTTTGATCGAGGCGGTCGCCCGCAAGGCGCCCCCCGCGGTGTAATCCGCCACCAACATCGGCGTCGGGCCATCGCCGCCGATTTGCAGGATCAACTTGCCGTCGAACTTCAAAGATGCGCCCATGGCCGCAGTCAAGACCGCGACTTCGCCCACCAAGCGGGAAACCGCTTCTTCAAAACCGTGGGCGGACAATACCTCGTCGATGACGCCGCCAAGCCGCACGACGCGGCCTCGCACCGCAGTGTCGCCGACTTGGAACGGCAAAACGAAATCATCAAACTCCAATGCGCTCGACATGCCGCCTCTTCTAACTCTTCAATCGCCAGCCGGATCGGAACAGGTGATAGCAGATGGCCCCGAGCGTCACATTGATCAAGAGGGCGGCGCAGGCGCCGACCAACAATGGCGCTTCGCTGACGCCGGTAAACCCCGATCGGAATCCGTCAATCAAATAAAAGACTGGGTTGAAACGGCTGAACGTGACGAAGGCCGGCGGCAGGCTGCCAATCGCGTAAAACGTCCCGGACAAAAACGTCAGCGGCGTGATCAGGAAGTTCGTGATCGCGGCCAACTGGTCGAACTTCTCAGCCCAAATCCCCGCGATCACGCCGATGGCGCCGAACATGAACGCCGCTGATGCGCTGAAATAGATAATCACCGGAAGGCTGTCGATCGCCATGGGGGTTTCAGTCATGGCCATAAACGCCGCGCTTGTCACAGCCGTGACGAACCCGACAAGCAATCCTCGCGTGGCTGCGCCAGCGACGAAGGCGGCGGTCAACTCGGCGGCCGATAGCGGCGGCGTGAGAACGTCAACGATCGAGCCTTGGACTTTGCCGATAATCAGCGAGGACGAGGAATTGGCGAACGAATTCGTCAGGATCGCCAACATCACCAAGCCAGGCGCCAGAAACTCGATATAAGGCACGCCATTGACCGGCGCGCGATCGACGCCGAATGCTTGCATAAAGACGAACAAGAACAAAAGCGTAGAGATCACCGGCGCAAAGACAGTTTGAAACGCGACTTTCAGGAAACGGCGTACTTCCTTTTGATAAAGCGTCCCAACGCCACGCCAATTGACGGCGCCGAAACGACGTTCGCCATACGCGACGGGATTGGGCGCACCGTCAGTCTGCGCTGTTTGCGGCGTGGAGGAATTCATCGTCGACATCTAATCCGCTGATCTGTGGGCGTTATCGCCGCGACCCGGCGGCGTCTTGAGCCTTTGGTTTGGGCGTCGCTGACTGCCCCGTCAAGCCGCGCCCATAGTCATTAATTTTACGCTTGGAATTATCCCCAACATATTGTGTGCAAAAATAAATGTTAAGGCTATATTGTATTCCGGTACTTCCCGAGTACTATATTTTGATAAGGGCATCGCGGATTGATCGCGCACCCCCAATATATTGAATCATCGGGGTTACGCTTCGTATGTGCTGATTGTGCGGACGGCGACGAAGCAAATAGGAGAATTTCAATGGCGTGGACAGAAGACAGAGTAGAGCAGCTGAAGCGGTATTGGGCCGAAGGGCTTTCCGCGAGTCAGATTGCAAGCAAAATGGGCGGCGTCACCCGCAACGCGGTCATTGGCAAGGTTCATCGGCTCGGCCTTTCTGGGCGCGCGACGCCTGCGCAACCGAAGCGCGGCTGCGCCACGGCGGCCGCCGAGACCGCGGACCCGATCGCCGCGTCCTCCCCTGAACCGGCCGTCGAAGCCGGCCTGCAAGAACCAGAATTCATCGCGCCGGTGTCGATGATTGAAAGCGACATTACGACTGTCGCGACCTTGCAGCGCAATATGTGCAAATGGCCCGTCGGCGACCCCGCAT